>CBDUZY010000166.1:0-6387 GCA_965371825.1 uncultured bacterium | reverse complement strand
TCCGTCGGCCTGCCGACGAGCAAGGGATTGGTCGTGCCGGTCGATCTGTCCGGACGATTCCCGACTACGGACCGACACATCCGCCTCTCGACGAACTTGTCCGTTTACTTCGATCGCGTCTTCGTTTCGACAACTGACTTCGCCGATCGATGTCGGGTCACCGAGCTACCGGTAGCCGGTGCCGATCTGCACTACCGTGGATTCTCGAGGATGACCCGCAACGAGCACGGGTATGAGCTGTTCGACTATGATAACGTGAGCACGACCGGTTCCTGGTCGCCGCCGGCGGGGTTCCTGACCCGCTATGGAGAAGTCACTTCGCTGCTTACCGAGGTCGACGATATGCTGGTGATCTTCGGACCCGGCGACGAGCTTACCCTACGGTTTGATGCGCACACGCTGCCGGACCTACCGAACGGTTGGATCCGCGACTTCGTCTTCTACGCCAACGGATGGGTAAAGGACGGTGATCTCAATACCAAGTTCTCCGAAACGGTTATGCCATTGCCCTTTCACGGCATGTCCGGCTACCCCTACCCACCGTCCGAACACTACCCCAACACGCCCGAACTCGAGCGGTATCGGAACACATACTTGACGCGCCCGAGCATATCGGTGACCGGCACGGGTCGCGCCGGTGCCGGTATATGAACTGGCGGTTATGTGGTGGGTGAACGGCTGGTTCGCCGCAATCGCAAGAGCGTGCTCAGCCGGAATCGGCCCGACAACTCGAACGCAAGTGCCCTAAGTGCAAGGCGCATCTTACGCCACGGGCTCGCCTTGATAGGCCAGATGTACCTCGCCGACACGTAGTTCTTGAGTAAATACCAAGCGAAGAAGAAGAGCGGATTGGGCCTAACGTGGATCAGACGGTTGAGGATAGTCTTCCTTAGAAAAGGAAACCGTACGGCGAAGATGCCCAGATGGACCAGATTGACCTGAGCGTCCTTTTGCTTGTCGGTGAAACAGTTGAGCATCGACCGGTCCGTGGTGTGCTCGGGATAGGCACCGTCGATCAGCCCTTGCTCGAAGCACTTCTCCCCCAGCGTCGTACCGCGAAACGGCGTGAAAACGGTCAGGCTCGGATAAATCACTCGGCACTTGGCGGCTAGCTCGACCGTCTCGATGTCATCCTCGATCGTGGTGTTGGGAAGTCCGACCATTGCGTTGGCGTAGATGTGGATCCCCTCGGCGTGAGCGTTCTTCACGGCCTCGAGTATCACCTCGTCGGACATCCGTCGCAGCAGCACCTCGCGGCGCAATCGTTCGCTGCCTGCCTCGATCGACATACTGATCGAGTGACAGCCGGCGCGGCGCAGGACCTTCACCAGGTCGGTCGTGATCAGGTCCGGTCTGAGCAGACAGTAGAAGGGTAGGCCTATCCGGCTGCGATATTTCTCAGCGAATTCGCGAAGCCAATCGTCGACCGTGTACGCGAACACGTCGTCGCCGAGACGCACGAAGGTCATGCCGTAGTCGGTTCTGACCTGCTCGATCTCCTCGATCATGTAGTCGACCGAGAAGCGTCGAACCGGCGTGCCGTTGTGGCGATACAGCTCGTTGTACTTGCTGTTGAAGCAATATGTGCAGCGGAATGCACATCCGCGCGACGACATGAACGATTTTACGTTGAGGTCGCGAAGATGTCCGCCGGAAAAGTAAACCAGCTCGCGGTCGGGATGCGGCAGAGCGTCCAGCGGCTCTATGAGACGACGCATCGGGTTGCCGGTAGCCGAAGTGTTGACGTTCGCAATGGAATCGCGAGCTTGACCGGCGGCGACCGCGCGAATGAGATCGCGGAAGGCAGTGTCACCCTCGCCCTGGATTGCCGCGTCGATTGCCCATTGACGTGTTGGCTCGCACTCGAAGGTGACGTGCGGGCCACCCACTACGACGAAGATGTCCGGATGGCGGTCCTTGATGTCGCGGGCGAGCGTACGAAACACATCCGCGTCGACCGACATGACGCTCATGCAGACCATGTCGGGGCGCTCGCGGTCCACCCTCGCCAAGACGTCCTCTTCGTTGACGATCGCAAGCGAGCTCGTGTGTCCGTCGAGCTTGGCGATCGCGGACAGGAACATCACTCCGAGCGGCTCGATGAATGACATGTCCCGAACGACATAGAGTATGTTCACGATGGTTGCCCTTCGACCGCCCCGTCATCGATCCACGACTTGGCCGCTGCCGGGCGACCGGCCGTGCCGGGCTGCCCGCCGACTCGGCGACACCGCACGAACTCGGCCAGCCAGCCGGGTAGCAGCACCATCAGAGACGGAAACAGAAAGAGTAGCGGCCTTACCGGAACGGCGTAGCGCGCCGTCGGTCCACCCAGGAACGCGGAAACGACAACGTGAACGGCGACGACGCCCGCCACCAGCAGCCAGGTCGTTCGATGCCGCGTGAAGAGCGAACCCCCGACGCACAACAGGCAAAGCCAGATGAACGTTTCGTAGAGTGAGTCCCCGAGTCCGACGATCGGAGGCCCCTTCTCGACGTAACGGTAGGCCCATCGGTTCACGTCGCTCCACAGCGGCGTCACGCGCGTGGGCTCACTGCCGAGTTGCAGGTAATGAGCGTAGGGATCCGTCCATCGGCGAACGGTCGGCTGGTAGGTGGCAACGTCGTAGATCTCGGCGTTCGGATCGCGCCCGTAGCCGCCGCCTACGGACCGCACTCCCGGCGCCCCACCGGGATGGAACCTGTAAAACGAATCCGGAGAGAGCAACATCCACAGCGAGTAGCGCACGGTCTGCATGAGGGTCGCACCCAGGTTGTCCTCGACCGCGTCACGCGCGGCTTGGCCCATGATCGCACTGGAGTCAGCCAGCGGGATCCCCCGAACGGACTCATATGCCTTCCACACCTGTCCCCATGCACGATGGTCAGCCTCGGGTGCGAGGTAGCCTCGCCCCTTGGCTTCCTCGACGACGGCGCGAATGTCGCTCAGAGCTTCGCTCCGCGGGGCGTCGAGGTCGTCCATGTAGAACACACGAAAGTAGAGAGCGAGGTTCGCGCATCGACTCGAAAGGTCACCGCCGTGGGTCAGCTTGTTGTTGATCATGCCTGGCAGCGTCACGGCGAAGGCGGGAGCGATCGCCAGGGCGAGCCCGAAAACCGTTCGTCGCCACGGTCCGGGAAAACCGCTCTTGTCAACCCGAACGGCATCCCGCGCGAAGGTTTTATCCGCCGCTTGGCATCCTATCGCGATCTGGCGCCGCCAGGCAACGTGTAGCGCCGCAAGGGCACAAATCGCCACGGCAGACATCCCGATCGGTCGGAACAGATAACTGGCGCCGGCCACCGCCGACGCGAGTGCAAGCAGCGTCCCCTTACCACACAGGTGATACCTGACCAGGAAGTACACCGTCGCGGCTACCAAGAACGCAAAAGGAGCTTCAGTGATGATCAGGTTACCGTAAGCGACCAGTTGGAGACTCAGGGCGCACAACAGGCCGGATGCGAGGGCTGCCCCACGGTGGCGGGTGAGGTGCCATGCCGTCAGTGTCAAAAGCAGCGCAGTTCCGATAACCGCCCCGTGCTGCACGACCTGGATCGCAATCGGGCTCAACGAGCCGAAAATGCGAAATATCAGGGCGAGCATCAGGGGATAGCCCAAAGGGCGCATGAGGGCAAGCTCGCTGCTGAACTCGCCCTGATCGGCGATTTCACCGGCCAGGGCAACGTAGTAAGTCGTGTCGGGACAGACCCATAGCGGTGAAGAGGCAAGTGAGAGGCCATTGACCAGCAGCGCGACGCCGGCAACGACCCATAATACGCCGCCCGGCGACGGCGCTGCTGTCGTTTGCGCGCCATTGTACGGCGTACGCACGGTCGGCACCTTCGGATCGTCTTGTTGGTCGCACTCCACCACTGCTGCTTCCGGACCGTAGCTCACTGTCGCGTTTCGCGCACCCCGCGCGCACCACACGCGTTCATCGTTCGAGTTATCGGTCAGTGCGCTTAGCGGATGAAGATGCGTGTGCGACGGGTCGGTCGTGGCGATCGCAACCGAACGCCCAGTCGGAGCGACTCAAACGACGCGGAATCACGGGCCCTTGAAGGCCTAAACTCCGGGTTTCCCCCGAACTAATCGCCACGTTTCCACGAGCCGACAATACATAGGGTAATACACTAGTTTGCCCCGGCAACAGGAACCTCACGGGTGACGTCTAACCTCGTGAGATGAGGGAGTTACGTGAGGCGAACGAACTCGAGGCAACATCCCCGCGCCCCAGCGGTTATCGCAGTGCTGGTAACACTTGCCGTACCGGTCGACGCGGTTGGACCTCGGGCCGATGACGGGCAGATCGCAGGTCAGAAGCGGGCGGACATCCGGGATGTGACCGGTATGACCGCGCCCTTTAGAGAGGCGGTTCTCGCCAGCGTGCAGCCGGCGCGGATCGCGAGCATTCTCGCCGAGGAAGGCGCCCTGGTCCGGGAGAGCGATCTCATCATCGCGCTCGACGAGGGCATTCAAGCCGCTCGGACCCAGATCGCGAAAGCGTCCGCCGAGTCCAGCCTCAACATCGAACTCGCCAGATCACGGTGGGTTCATGCCAAACGGGACCTGGATCGACTGGTGAAGCTCGACGGCAACGACTTCGCGTCCTCGAAGGAACTGAGTGACGCGCTCGCCAAGGCGGAGATCGCCCACATCGAATACGAGATCGCCAACTTCACACAAAGCCAGGCGAGTCGCGCCTACGAACGCGAGCGACGGATCCTCGAAGAGTACCGCCTTCGCGCACCTTTTGACGCGTACGTTGCGGAGCACCTCAAGCATCGCGGCGAGACCGTGGACCAGCTCGAGGGGATCCTCCGCCTGGTGCAGTTGGATCCGCTGATCGTGACCGTCGACTGCCCGCTTGCCCAGATGCCGCCGATCGCGGCCGGCGATCGGTTCCGCGTGCGCCCCGTCGATGAGCGGTGGCGAGCGCGAATGGGCGAGGTTCTTCTCGCCAGCCGTATCGCGGATGGGGCGAGTCAGACTTTCAAGGTGAAGCTTAGCGTGGGCAACGCCGACCTCGGCTGGATCGCGGGCATGAAGGTAGTGGTCGAGTTCAAGGACGGAGCGAACACGGGGAAACGGACCGCCGTCGTCAACGAATCGTTGCCCGATTCTCGTGACACCGCCAAGAGGAAGCTCGCCCCGGGTACTTGAGCCACGGCCACACTGCGTGGTAGCTGGAAACACAGGAACAACGGCATGTTTGACGACCACGAGGATTCGTCGGGACCGGTAGGCAGTGACGACGCTTTCGGGTTGCTCCGCGACCTGGAACGCAACACTCCTGAGGAGATCCGCAGGCAGCGGGCTCATTTCCGGGCGGCGATCAAGGCGGCCGTCATCCTTCAGGCAGGAAACGCCAGCGAACTCATGGCGTTCAAGGTCAAGGGTGTAACCGGGGACATCTCCGAAGGGGGATGCAGCGCGTTGTTTCCGATTCCCACTCGCGTCGGCGACATCTACCGGCTGCAGTTCGATCGGGAAGCAATCGGTCTTCCTCTGACCTTCGCACGCTGTGTACGGTGTCGCCTGGTCCGCGAGGACGCCTACGAGGCGGGATTCGCCTTCTTCTCGCCCATCTGCCTCCCCGAGACCATGTTGGCGGCGGGGTCGGAATCCTCACAGATCACCTAAGACCGGGACCTCGACCCGGGGCACTGGAGACACCGTGGGACTCGTTGGCGAACCATCCCGAACGCGGCCGCAAGGCCCGGCCAAGCAGCCGGATGTCACCCTGATCGACCCGTATGCACGGATCGTCGATCTCGCCCGAAGCACGACCTCGCGGGCGAGGCTCCTGACGGAGACCGTCCGTTGCATCGTAAGCGCTTTCGCCAGCCCGTACGGCGCCATCCACGTCCGCTACGCATCGGAGATAATCCAAGACGACAGTCACACCGGTCCGACGGACCCGGGGTTCTGGAAGCCCTCTCTTCAACAGTTTCTCACCGAGTCGCTGGCGGAGGGGCGGTCGCGGGCCAGGTTGCTCAAGGCCAAGTCCGGCGATACGAAGGTCGCGTTCTTGTCCGCTCCGATCTTCGATCCATCCGGCCCCGCGATCGGAGCGCTGGCGGTGGTAGTGACTGTTGTCGACGAATCAGAGTGGACCGCCCGCCTCTCCTCGTTGGAGGCCCTGTGTCGCCTGGCCTCTTTCTGCACGGAATTCATCGGAAGAACCGAGACCGGCCCGGACGGCGCAAGAACCTTGGACCGGGCGATAGGCAAGGCCGCCGCGTGCGGATCGGTCGAAGAGTTTGCCTTCGCCATCACCAACGAGCTTCGCAACAAGATGGGCTTCGAGCAGGTTGCCCTGGCCACGGTCGACCGCAAGAGCGTCAGGATCGTTTCGATCTCGGGGCTCGATCAGATCAACCGCC
>CBDUZY010000165.1:0-6388 GCA_965371825.1 uncultured bacterium | reverse complement strand
ATCATCTTCCAGATTCTGGTCACAGTGGTTCCGGCGCTCGAGAAGCTTCAGCAAGAAGGCGAGAGCGGGCGCAAGAAGATCCAGGAGTACACTCGATACGCCACAGTGTTCTTGTGTCTGATCAACTCTATGATCTGGATGCAGTATCTGTGCACCCAGAACTTCATCTATCCCGCCTACACCGGGGCGTGGTTCGGGATGTCCTTCGGATATATGGTAATGTCGCTGCTGATGCTCACTACGGGGACGGTCTTCCTGATGTGGCTTGGCGAGCAGATTGATGAGTATGGTATCGGCAATGGAATCTCGCTGATTATCATGGCCGGTATTGTTTCCCGAATGCCCAACGCGGTGATTTACCTCGGTCAGAACTTCAGCTTCAAGACAACCGCAGGTGACGCGGGCATGGACTTGCCAAAGCTGCTTTTCCTGGCGGTGATGTTCATCTCGGTAGTCGCCGGGGCCATTCTCATCACTCAGGGTCAGCGGCGTATTCCGATCCAGCAAGCCAAACAGACTCGAGGACGGCGCGTGTACGGAGGGCAGCGCCATTACCTCCCGCTCCGCGTGAACCACGGCGGTGTTATGCCGATCATCTTCGCCAGCTCGATGCTGATCTTTCCGGGGCTGGTGTTCGGCGCTTTGGCGAACATGTGGCCGATCGGGCTGTGGTACTTCCTGCGCGACTCCTTTGCGGGCGGCAACTACTTGTACGTTGTTTGTGAGGTGGCGGCGATCTATTTCTTCGCCTACTTCTGGACGACCGTACAGTTTCGGCCCAAGGAGATGGCGAACAACCTGCGCGACTATGGTAGCTTTATACCCGGTCTGCGCCCCGGGAAACGTACGGCCGACTATCTCGAGAAGGTCATGGGGCGGATCACCTATGTTGGGGCGGGGTTCTTGGCGATTATCGCCATCATCCCCACACTCGTGGCCGCATCGCTGAAAATACCGTTTCTGGTTTCCGCGTTCTTGGGCGGAACTGGTTTGTTGATCGTGGTCAGCGTTACTCTCGATTTGGTGCAGCGCATCGAGGCGAGCCTGATCATGAGGAACTACAAGGGCTTCCTCGGGGGCGAGGGGCCGATCAAGGGCTCGCGGAGTTGAGTCTTTGTACCCGTGCAGGCGCTGCCCCGGTGCGAAGGGCGCGTGGGTGTGATGGGATGAGAGCAGGGTGTTCCATGTGGCGCTGGCCGGCGAGTTGACAAAAGTGGCAAGCGTGATGCAGCACCGCGGAATCATCCTGAAGAGCCGGCGGGAAATCGAACTGATGCGCCGGGCGGGCGGAGTGGTCCACGGCGTATTGCAGAGGATGAACGAACTGGCGGTCCCCGGTGTGACGACCGCCGAGTTGAACGCGATTGCCGAACAGATGATCGCCGATGCGGGCGGGACGGCGCTGTTCAAGGGTGTCGAGAACCCGCAGGCTAAGTTCCCGTTCCCGGCGGCCTTGTGTACGAGCGTGAACGAGGAATTGGTACACGGGATCCCGAGCGATCGGGTCCTTAACGACGGAGACATCGTAAGCATCGACTGCGGCGTGCGGTTGTCCGGGTACTGTGGAGACGCGGCTACCACGATTCCGATCGGCAAGGTCTCACAGCGTTCGCAGCACTTGCTTGACGTGACGCGGCGAGCCCTGGAGGTCGCGCTCGAGCAGATTCGACCGGGTCGAATGTGGAGCGAGGTCGCCCGGCGGATACAGGCGCACGTTGAAGGTGAGAAGCTTTCGGTCGTGCGCGACTTCGTGGGGCACGGCATCGGGCGGGAGATGCACGAAGAGCCCAAGGTCCCCAACTACTGGCGTGAGGGACAGAGGAGGCTCGATTTCAAGCTTGCACCGAGAATGGTGCTGGCCATCGAGCCGATGGTCAATCTCGGGGCGAAGGATGTCGAGTACACGGGCGACGCCCGATGGGCGGTGGTGACGAAGGATCGGCAATACTGTGCTCATTTCGAGCACACGGTCGCGGTGACTGACGACGGTGTGGATGTGCTTACAGATGGACGGCAGGGCGACTAGTCGGGCCCGCTACGAGGAAGAATCGAGGTGAGTGAATCGTGAAGGTTCGTTCCAGTGTTCGGCGCATCTGCGAGAACTGCAAGGTCATAAAGCGCAAGGGTATCGTTCGGGTGATCTGTACGAATCCGCGCCATAAACAACGTCAGGGCTAAGGAGGACGAGTCGTGCCACGTATAGCCGGTGTCGATATTCCCCCAGCGAAACGCATCGAGTACTCGCTGCGCTACATCCACGGGGTTGGTCCGAAGCTGGCCCTCGACGTGTTGAAAGAGGCGGAGATCGAGGTCGGAGTCAAGGCGAAGGACCTTACCGAGGAAGAGGTGGCCCGGATCGGTGGCGTGATCGAGCGCAACTACCAGGTCGAGGGACAGCTCAGGCGAATCGTGCAATCGAACATTGCCCGGCTCAAAGATATTCGATGTTACCGCGGGCTGCGCCACCGGGCGCACCTCCCCGTGCGAGGTCAGCGTACCCGAACGAACGCGCGGACCAGGAAGGGTCCGCGTAAGACGGTCGCGGGGAAGAAGGGCGTAAAGGAGTTGTCGCGTGGCTAAGCGTGCGGGAAAGCGTTCGGTTCGGCGAAATGTGTCGCGGGGCATTGCCCATATCAAGGCAACGTTCAACAACACTCTCGTGACGATTACCGATGTCAACGGCGACGTGCTCAGCAGGGCGTCGGCCGGGACGGTCGGTTTCAAGGGGACGCGAAAGAGTACGCCGTTCGCGGCGCAGCGTGCGGTCGAGCAGGCGGCGCACACCGCGCGCCGTTTCGGCGTTCAGGAAGTGGAAGTGAGGGTGAAGGGACCGGGCAGCGGGCGCGATGCAGCCGTAACCGCCCTGCAGACCTCGGGGTTGAGGATTCATTCGATTGAGGATGTTACCCCTCTTCCGCATAACGGATGTCGTCCCGCGAAGCGGCGACGGGTGTGAGTGTGGGTTATGGTAAGGAATCCGCTGACTGCAACGGCATGTTGCTGTAAGCGGCGGCTCTAACGAGGCGGCACAGCCGCCGGACGGGACTATGGCACGTTACATCGGACCAGTCTGTCGCCTCTGTCGGCGAGAGGGACTCAAGCTGATGCTCAAAGGGGCGCGGTGTGAAACCGCCAAGTGTCCCCTCGAGCGTCAGTGGCGGAACAGTGCCCCGGGGATGCACTCGTGGAGGCGACGGAAGGTGGGCGACTACGGCATTCGCTTGCGGGAGAAGCAGAAGGTCAAGAGGTACTACGGGGTCTGGGAACGGCAGTTTTTCAATTACTTCCAGGCGGCTGAACGGATGAAGGGGAATACCGGAGATGCCCTGCTGTCGCTGCTTGAGCGCCGCCTGGACAACGTCGTCTGGAAGCTGGGGTTCGCCCCGTCGCACAAGTCGTCAAGGGCCGCGATCGCCCACGGGCACATTTACGTTAATGGACGCCGGTCGAACCGACCGAGTTATCTAGTTCGGCAGGGGGACCGTATCTGCGTTAAGCCGTCAGAGCGAAGCCAGAAGTTTATCCGCCTGGCGCTCGGCGACGGCCCGCCGCCGGTTCAATCTTGGTTGCTACTGGACACCGAAAAAATGGAAGGCTCGGTCGCAGCCATGCCGACCCGCGAGGACGTTCAGATTCCGGTGGAAGAGCAGTTGATCATCGAGATGTGTAGTCGCTAGGGAAGGTTTTCGTGCTGTACTGGGACAAAGAACTTCGCATTCCGGGGCAACCTGCTTGGAGGTCATTTCGATGCGCATGAGATGGCGAGGACTGGAGTTGCCAAGTCGAGTCGTTCGCGACGACGCGGTCAGCACCGGCACGTACGGACGGTTCGTGATCGAGCCGTTCGAGCAGGGACTCGGTACAACCATAGGGAACTCGCTCCGTCGTGTTCTGCTCTCGAGCCTGGCTGGGGCCGCGGTCACGAGTGTGAAGATCGAGGGGGTTTCACACGAGTTCCGGAGCATCGAGGGAGTCCTGGAGGACGTGACCGATATCGTCCTCAATATCAAGGGGATCATCCTCAAGCTCACCGGGGCTGAACGAAAGACCATGACCGTACGGCGAGACTCGGTGGGTGAGGTGCGTGCCGGAGATATCGTCACCGACCCGGCCGTCGAGATCGCCAATCCCGATCATCTGATCGCCACGCTGACTGCCGACGTCCCGTTCGAGTTGGAGATGAGCGTGTCCACGGGTCGCGGGTATGCGACGGTCGCCGACAACCGCAGTGCGGAGCAGGTTCTCGACGTTATCCCGATTGATTCAGTGTTCTCGCCGGTGCTTCGAGTCCGCTACCGCACCGAGGATATGCGTGTCGGACAGCGCACCAACTACGACCGTCTGATCCTCGAGGTTTGGACAAAGGGAACGGTCCTTCCCGAGGACGCCCTGGTGGAAGCCGGTATGATCCTGCGCAAGCACCTCAACCCATTCGTGATGTACGACGAGCTCGGTAAGGACGGCGTGCAAGCGCCGCGACCCATCGTTGAGGATATTTCGACAGAGGTCACCGCCATGGCGGAGCTTCTTGCACAGCCCGTCACGGTCTTGAAGCTGTCCGCGCGGGCCAACAATTGTCTGGAAGCGGCGCGAGTTGCCTCGCTTCATGAGCTCGTGACCAAGACCGAAGCCGATCTGCTCCGTTTCCGGAGTTTCGGCAAGACGTCGTTGCACGAAGTGCAACGGAAGTTAGTTGAGATGGGTTTGTCTCTGGGTATGCGTATCGACAACGACGCCGAGGGTGGCGTGGCACCGCGGTTGGAGGGGCAAACAGGCGGCGACGAGTTATCAGGCGACGAGCCGGGAGATCCCCCAGGATCACCGGGCAGCCCTGAGATAGGTCCAATGGAAGTCTTTACCATGGGCGACTAGTCTGCGGACGTCGCTCGAGTAGGGGACGGAATCCAGGTACTTCGATGAGACACAGAGTTCATCACCGGAAGCTGAATCGTACGATGGAGCACCGCAAGGCGCTGCGTCGTAACATGGCGCAGAGTCTTTTCGAGCACGGGCGTATTGCGACGACCGTGCCGAAAGCCAAAGATCTTCGCCCCTTTGCCGAGAAACTGATCACGCTTGCCGTGCGGGTTCGTCGCTGTCGTGACGGGGGCGATACGGCCGGTGCGCTTACGGCTCGGCGGACCATTCACAAGCTCCTGTCCGATCGGTCTATGGTTCCCTCGGCGCATAAGGCGGCATACGACGCAATGTCGGACGCTGCTCGGGCCAAGACGATGAGGTTCTCGAGCGCCCGGCGCCATCGAACAGGCGAGCCCAAAGGACGGTTGGCCTTCACGGCGGAATCCATAATCCACCGACTCATCGAGAGCATTGCCCCGCGGTACGTCGACCGTCCCGGGGGGTACACACGTGTCATTAGGTTGGCGGGGTACCGAATCGGTGACAGCTCGCGGCTGGCGATGCTGCAACTGGTCGGGGAAGAGGAGGCGCCGGGGACGCTCACGCGGCCTGGTAAGTCGGCTCGACGCCGCCGGGCGGATTCCCGATACGCTCTCGCGGTCAGTACCGCAAAGGCCCGATCCCAAAAGGCGAAGACGGCGGCCGTTGAGGCGGCGCCGGCAGAGCCGAGTGACGAGCCTTCGCCGCCGACGACCGAGGACAACGCCCAGGCAACGTCCGAGGATTCGCCGGATAAGCCCGCGGATTGACAAAGTCCGATCCTCGGTCCGCTTGGAATCCGAGTCAGCTCGCTAGGTCCTGCGCGGAACATTGTGACGGTTGGGCGCCTGCAGGGCTGAGCAACGGTCATCCGTCGGCGATCCTCGAGGAGGTCCAAACATGTCGCGCGACCCGGATTGTATCTTCTGCAAGATCGTCTCCGTCGAACTCCCGGCTGCGGTCGTCTATGAGGACGGGACGGTTCTGGTGTTTCTCGACGTCGCTCCGTTGTCCGAGGGACATCTACTGATGGTCCCCCGGGACCACTACTCGAAACTGTCTCAGGTTCCGCCGGAGGTCTGCGGAACGATGGGGGCGTTACTGCCTGCGCTAGGGCGTGCCCTGATGCAAGTAACGGGCGTTGACGGCTACAACGTGCTCGTCAACGAGGGGCAAGTCGCGGGGCAGGTGGTTCCCCACGTGCATGTTCATCTGATCGGACGCAAGGCGGACGACGGTCTGGGATATCGCTGGAACGCCGGCGGTTATCCGCCGGGGCGGGCGAGCGACCTCGCGGCTGCATTCCAGAAAGCGCTCGCCGACCGGAACTATTGAATCCGGCATGGATAAAGGCACTTTCTACGGCCCCAGTCGTATTGGGAGTTTGGCGGCGCGAACGAAGCTATGGTCAAATCCTGTGGATCGAGTCATGATCAGGCGGCTTCTTCTTTGATTCCGTCGACGAACTGAACGCCGCGGATGACATCGG
>CBDUZY010000164.1:0-6409 GCA_965371825.1 uncultured bacterium | reverse complement strand
GTATGTTTCCGTATGTCTTGCCCGAAGTCTACTACTGGTAAACTCGTCTAGCTCAGCTGTCGCCTCCGATGGGAGGCTGGCAAGGTCCAGCGCGTTGCCGACGTACGCAACACCGGCAGAATCCACATTCAGATCACGCCAGTAGTACTCGTAGTCCATGTGACTGGTCCAGACGTCCTGTGGGCACACATGCGGGGGCGATGACATATCCTGAAGGAGGTGCGATACGCGGCCAAGGTAGTGCATACCGCCCACGCCATCGCCCTCGTCCCAGTGTCCAGCACGAAACGCATCGACCATCGCAGACCACAAGGTCTCCGCGTACGACGGGGCGTTCTGGCCCAGAGAGAAGATATCCGGGGAAGTCTCCGTGAGGGGGTTGAAGCCGTGATTACTGGCCCTACCGTCGTTGTCCTCGTCCCAAGATCCATCGATGATCCGGCTCCGGGGAGGATTGTCACTCGGCACATTCAGTACCGGAGGGGTTTGGGCCTGATTACAGGCGATCCCAGCGAGCTGCACATGCTCCTCAGTGGCATGAGGGCGCGCGTTGTCCGCAATCGCGAGCAGCGCGACTGCGACGATCGTGAGAGTGCTGGCAAGTCGTTTCACGTTAATATCGTCCCCGGAAGTGCGGTGAAGCACCGTCCAGCAACAGGAGGTGCGATCTACTCATGCGGCCGATCGCAGACTCATTTTGTGCCTTTGTGCGCAGTGCAGCCCGCCCCTCTTCGCCAGCCTCAGTGGCTAGAGCTGACATCGCCCAGCGCCGTACAAGGTTGTCTTCATGTTCCAGTAGTCGCTCAAGAGAGACCACCCGCTGTGTCAATGGCAACGCCATCACTTCCACGCGGAGCAGCGCGAGCTGTGCTTGCTGGCCAACGGAATGGTGCGGATCATTAACCTGTCTGTCTCTGAGAGCCGCAATAGCCTCATCTCCGCCGACGGCTCCCAGGGCCGCACACACCTCTTGTCGAACGACGTAGTCCTCGCTTGCCATTTCGTCCAGAAGGATCCGCACATCCGTGGTCTCGCCCAGTTCAGCCAGCGCGCGTGCGGCCGTGATGCGCATCCGAACATTCGGATGCGTTACGTAAGCTCGGATGTTCGCAATAGCATCCACGTGGCCAACACGGGCAAGGGACGCAATGGCGAGACCTTTCTCCGTCACTGACCGTGCGGGATTACTAAGGACACGCGCAAGAGACGGACCAGCACTCGGGTCACCGAGGGCTCCAATGGCGTACGTTGCGCCGATCCGGGCAAGCGGGCTCTCCGAGTCGGACTCGATCATCGCAAGGAGAGTCGGGAGGGCTTCCGGCCAACCGAGACGTTGCAGCGCCTTCGTGATCAAGCGCTTCTCATGCACCTCGCCATCCTGCAGCTTCTGCATCAGCAGGGGGAGTACTTCGCTCTTGCGCACAGCAAGCGCGAGATAGCACTCCCGAAGCGCGGGCCCCTGCGAGGCGAAAACGGCTTCCACAAGATCCCCGCTCTTCATGCGCCCGTATCGCCCGCTTCCTACCTCGAAGCGAAGTGCGTTAACTTGATCCGCTGGCGTGGCCGCAATCAGATCCCCGGAGTCCGCTTGGCCACGGGCATCCACAGGCAAAGCCACTGCAAGGACGCACGCCAGCTGGAGGCCGCGGGCTCTCGCACCGGTAAGGGACCTGCCCCTAACGGAACGGGCCAGGAGCCTAGTCGGCGGTGCCTTGCGCCCTCGCCCCAGCTCGGCAATGTTACGCACCAACGGCATGGCTTTCCGCTCCTATTCTTGTGAGCACGAACCAACACACCTGTGACCGCCAGTCGGTTGATCAGTCTCACCGTCGAGGTTCACGCGGCCTTGGAAACAGCCAACGCCATCCGTGTCTTCCGGTGGTGTGAGCGAATAGCTGATCGAGCGGGAGAGATCCTCACCGACGAAGAACCACTTGAGGGTCCTATTCACGGTATCCCATTCGCCGCCGGCGCTTATCTTGGAAACCGACCAACCACGCGGCGGATTCTCTTGGACCCCAATCACGAGAGATTCTGCCGGAACACTGAGATCAATAGTAATCACAGCCGACCTGCCCCGCTCAAAGCACGCCGGCAAGACACGCTGTGCGATCGTGTCACCAGCAACCACGCCGATTGTGCAACTGTCGGTCGCTGTGCCGCCGGCGATGTCTTTGGTTCCAGCATCGGTCGCCGCGACTTGTATAGTCACGTCCGTAATATCGGTAGCAGTGAATGTTGGCGTCCTGAACGTCGAGTTGCCGAGGGTGCCCGAGCCGCCGAGAAGCTCCCAAGTATAGGTCACAGGTCCCGTGGCACTTGAGGCTTCTGCAGCAAGAACGGCAGTTGCGCCCTGGCTCAAGAGGGGTGGGCAGCTTGTAACCGAAACACTGAGGTCGACGGGAATGCACCGATCAGGCTCGACGCAGGCTTCGCGCGGTTCGCACGGATGGCCCGTGGACAGGCACTCGCCGGTCGCACCATTACAGCTCTCGGTCCCGGTACAGAAGAGGCCGTCATCACAGTCGATGAGCGTGTTCCGACAGCAGCCAATGCTGCAAACGTCATCGGTACACGGATCGCCATCCGCGCAATCCTCGTCGGTGGTGCACGTTTCGATCCCGGAATCGCAGCGTTGTGGCGGCGGCAGAAACGGACAACCGGGAGTCCCGCCGAGACTCGCGACAGCGATCAGGCCGAGAAACCCGAGGCCCCAAAGGCGCGCCATACATAGCCTCCGCTGTCCCCTGAACATGAAATGGGGCCCCACGCGCAGTGAAGTTGCTAGCGTGCCCTCATGGCGTCATTGAAACGCGACCGGACGCAGCGTCTCGCGACCCTGGCCATACGATCGTGTGACGTGGATCGTCCGACTCCTCTCCTTGCGACTCGCTCCCGCCGCAATCATCCGTGATAACAGATTGCGGTCACAGTAGATGTACTGCCCACCTGTGTCAACACATTTCCAAAACAAGCGACGGCGGACGGCCTCACCTTTTGTGCCAGTGTTACTTTATCGAACGCATTGTATTGACTGGCCACGACGCCGGCAGATGGGTTGGACTGAGCGCTGTGTTGTGGCCTGGAGCGCGACCGCGGCTGGACGCAGCGGGCGGGCTTGGCGTAGATTCACGGTCAGGCCTCGCCGCCTGCGGTCACCACACCGGGTCTCGTCAGCCCGGTCGTTTGACGCTGGATGCCACGCCGATCCAGATGCAATCGGGCCGGTGATGTATCTGCAGGCAGATGTTCCCACCGCCACCGAGCACCGCGCCGTTTCCGGCCAGGTCTACTTTCCGGCCCCGAAGCCACGCAACGAAAACGAATCGATATTCCCCTGATTCCCTCCAGAGTCGTCGATCACCAAAAGGATCCAGCTATCCGTCCCCGGGTCGCTGAAGGTCCCGAACCCGCCCAGCCCATCGCTGTCCTCCGGAAGGTAAACCCCCGGAAGTACCTCCGCGTCCTCGGGTGGGAACGCGTCAGCTGCATCGTTGAAGATCAGATTACGACCGACGATCGCGAACTGGTCGCCTCGATCGGTCATGATCTCGAGCACCTGTCCCCACGGGTCAATCAGATAGAAGTCCAGGTCCCACGGGCTAGTGTGCGTGAGGCCGTTTATCCCCAGCTCCATCCACGTTATTTCGGAAGGAGGCGTACCGTCGACGAGGTAGTCGTCGTTCATCCTCAAGTGGAACAGACAGATCCCCTGAGTTTCGCCGCTTGGCGCGGGGATCAACCCGCCCGGGCCGGTATACTCGAAATAGCCTGGCGGCCCTGCGGCCGACGCGCTAGCCGACGGCTCGCGTGTTCCCGAGAATCCGCCGCCTGTGATGATCTCAGTAGTGTCGCTCGCGTGCGCCAACAGCCCGCCAGTGCCCCACGCCTGAACCTTGATTTCGATCGTCGCGGTCGCGCTGGCCGCGTCTACCGTCAGCACATTCGTATCCTGATTAACAGACACGATCACGCCCGGCGGCAACGCCCCGTCGTCGGACACGAAATACAGGAGCTCGAAGTCCAAAGGCGCCCCGTCAACCGTCGTGATCGACGCGTCGTCAAGCGTCAGCGATCCCCCCACCGCTATCGTATCGCGAAGCACGAACGTCACAGAGGCAACTTGAACCTCAACCGCCAGGTCTCCCGTCGGGACAACATCGGTGAATTCACCACATTGCCCCGAGGATACTGAGAAGTTGAGCGTCGTCGTCACCTCGACGTCCGGTGCAGTGAACGTCGCCGACTGCGAGTCGGGCGTGCCCTGGGTCAGCGCGACCTGCACGCCGGCCGGGTCGCTCGGATCCTGAGACCACTCCGCGCTCCAGTCTTCCGACTCGGTCGAGTCCAGCGTCAAAGTGACCGTGTCACCGGGCTGGGCCGCCCCGCTGCTCTTCGTGCCGACGGCGACCGTGCCGGCCAACTGGACCGTCAAGGTCACCGAAGAGGCAACCGGCTCGAAGCCCTCAAGCAACGGCGTTGCAGTGAACCTGTACTGGTCGTTCTCCTCGGCGTCGGCCGGAATCTGCACTGAGGCTGACCCGTCTCCATTATCCGTGAAACTGGTGACGGCGACACCGCCGGTCTGTTCCCACGTGATCGTTCCACCGGCCGGATCCGTCACGGCCTGCAACATCGTGTCCGGGCACTTGAAGACCTGCTGGCTCGTGCCTCCGCCGATCGTCACCGTGACGGGGTCAGGATCCGGCGGCGGTGGGTTGTAGCCTTCGTCGCAGGCATTGCCTTCGCCGTTGTTGTCTTCATCCGCCTGATCCGGGTTGTAGTCGATCACGCAGTTGTCACAGACATCGCCGACACCGTCCCCATCAGTGTCGGTCTGGGCCGTGTTGGCGTCGTCCGGACAGTTATCGCAGACGTCGCCCACGCCATCGCCGACACCGTCGCCCTCTGAGTCCGCCTGGTTATTGTCGCAAACGCCGTCACCGGAGTCGGTAGCCGTGTCGCAATCCGTGTCCAGAACACATGTGCCGGTTGTACCCGCCGTGCAAGTGCCGAGGTCACCGGCGTTGGACACCGACGGGCAGTTGTCGCACGCGTCGCCGAGCCCGTCCGAATCGGTGTCAGTCTGGTTAGCGTTGGCGACATTCGGACAGTTATCGGTCTCGTTGACCACCCCGTCGCTGTCAAAGTCGTCCTCGCAGACGTCGCCGTCCCCGTCCTCGTTCGTGTCGACTTGATCCGGGTTGGCATCGGCCGGACAGTTGTCACACGCGTCGCCGACGCCATCCTCGTCACCGTCGAGCTGGTCATTATTGGGAACGTCATCACAGTTATCGCAGACGTCGCCGAAGTCATCACCGTCAGCGTTCGCCTGATCGTCGTTGACATCATCGATGCAGTTGTCGCAGGCGTCACCGACTCCGTCGCCGTCGCCATCCTCCTGCGCGGGATTGTCCGCGTTCAGGCAGTTGTCGTCCTCATCGCCTACGCCGTCGCCGTCGCGATCGCCCTCGCAGACGTCGAGGCTCACCATGTCGGCACCGAACTCCATCGTAATGAGATTCGTGACCCTCAGCTCGAAGATGTAGCCTCCTGTCATAACCGGTGCCAGGATCATGTAAGCGCTTTCGGGTTTCGACTCGTTGGAAATGAGAATCGATCCCGTCTCCACGGGCTTGGATACGACCGACCAGTGATACCACAGGTCATCCTGGGTATATCCAGCCTGAGCCGCGGTGCCGTTGAACGCATTGCTGCCGGGTGTTCCGGGTTCTCCGCTGTAGTACGCCGTTTGAGATGACGCAATGGGGAACAAAGTTCCGGCTTCAACGAGGACTCCCGACAGGGAGCCGGTCAGCACCGACATGAACTCATCGAAATCCGCAAGATCGACATCCGAATCGTCATCGGCATCGAACGTGTCACAGGCAGGAGGCGTGGGGATCTCCGGCCCCGAGAAACTGAGACAGATCTGCATCGCGTTATAATCGTGGAGGTCAACATCGTTATCGCCGTCGAAGTCACCGAACATATCGCTGGATACGGTGAAACGCGGGGATTTGACGATCTCGCCGTTGCTCCGCGAGAACAGAACGTCGTTCTCGAAAGTCCGCGGCTGCGAGAGGACGCGTGAACGAAGTTCGGCAAGCCCGTGGTTCTGGCCGACCGCGCGGAGCGCCTCCGGCAGCGCGAAGGCTGATGCAAATCCTACCGATGCGACTAGTCCAAAACGGCTGATACTCAGCATGGGACTCCCTCCTCGTTCACGCGCTGACGCGCTGATCCACAGGTTCCTGACGGACGCCACGCACTCCTTGCATGTGAGTGGTCCGGGGGTCGGCTGGTGAGCTGGCTATGTACCATCTCGGGCTAAGACTTGAAGGTCCCGACCGGTCGCGCCTCATCCAGCGTCTCCACGGAATCCAGGAAGGTCCAGTGTACCCGGGGT
>CBDUZY010000163.1:0-6435 GCA_965371825.1 uncultured bacterium | reverse complement strand
GACAGCAAACCGAATAGCATGATCTTAACTGGAGGCATGTCGTTTTCTCCGTACTACGGACTCACTCAGAAACGGGCGAGACGTTAGCCGATTCCGGTAGAATTATCAACTTGATAAGACAGGAGAAACAGAAAAGTACTTCTGCGCCGGCGACTTGGCCACTCCTTGCGGTCGCGGTACTGAACAGCGGCGTGAGGCGGGCGGGGAGGGCCTGCGCTCGTTGCCCGCTGGGCGAAGTCTATACCGGTTCGTGCAGAGGTTTGCCCTTCATGTCTGCCGGGACGGGCAGTCCGAACTGTGTGAGGATAGTCGGGGTAACGTCATACAGCGTCGGCCCGTCTACGCGGCCTCGGGCGGGTATTGATGGATTGCTGTATATGTACATCCCTTCCTGAGCGTGGTTGGCGTCGTCGGGGCCGGTGTCGTTCTTGAAGGTGTAGATGCTGTCCGATCCGACGGTGCCGACGGAGCGCCAGCGCAGATCGCCGAAGATCACGATCAGGTCGGGGGCGATGCGGTTCACCCGCTCGTAGATGACCTCGGGCTTGTAGCACTTGTTGCCCATCGCCGCGCCCTTGTGGTCCTTTATGGCCTCGATCTTGCGCAGGAGTTCGTCGCGGAACTCGCGGTACTTCTCCTGTGGAACGGTGCCCTTGGGCTCGCGCCCCTCGAGGTTGATGAAGCACCGACCATAGTAACCGCCCTCGCCCCACGCGGTCGTCTTGGTCCAGTCCACGTCGCCGACGTCGAACTTCTGATTCGGCTTGGGCGGCTCTTTGAAGTGTAGATATCCCTCGTTGACGAGCCACTGGTTGAACATGAACCCGCCGACCATCGACTTCGCCCCGTGGTCGCTTACCACCCAGATGGCGGTCTTGTCGAGGTCCATGCAGTCGAGTGTGTCACCGATCTCCTTGTCGATGTACTTGTAGTAGTCGAAGATCGCGTTTTCCAACTCGTTGCCCGGCACGTGCGCGTGATGGGTCTTGTCCATCGCCGCCCAGAAACCGTGGTGGATGCGATCCACACCCATCTCCACCATCCAGAACAGGTCCCACGGCTTGTGTTTGAGCAGGTAGCGGACGACCTTGAAGCGTCGTTCGGTCATGGTGTAGATCTGCTCGAGCAGCCACTTCTTGTCGTCGGTTCTGAATCCCTTGACGTCGACCATGTACTCGCCGGCCACGGCTTCGACCTCCTTGCGGAGCGTGACCGGATGCGTCCACGTGATCTTGGGGTCGGTGGTGTCGGGTGTGAGGAAGCTCGTGATCATGCAGCCCGAGGGCGGCCTGGTGATCGGGTATGTGCCCGGGAAACCGACGATAATCGACTGCTTGCCGCGAGTGCCGATTATGTCCCAGATGCGCGGCTCGCGAACCGCGAGCGACGTCGCGATCGCCAGCTTGTCGTACGAGTGATCGGCGCGGTTGCGGAATCCGTAGATGCCGAGCGTGCCGGGGTCCTTGCTCGAGCCCATGCAGCTCCAGGCCGGAACCGTGATCGGCGGCAGCGAACTCGTCAGGTCGCCGTACGTCCCACCCTCCATCAACCGCTTCATGTTCGGAAGATGATCGAGCCACTTATCGAACACGAGCGTCGGTTCGGCGCAGTCCAAACCGATGACAGCCACTTTTTCAATGGACGACATGATCATCACTCCTCATCATCTACAGATCGAAGCGTTCCACACTTCGCGGACGGCCCGGCCTTCATGCGTGTGGCACGGGTCTTTACCGTTAACCCGTGTCTTCACCGGTTGAAAACCGGTGCCACAGATGTTCGTTACCGGGCCCGCGGGAACCGCTGGAGATACTCGGCGGCCCTGGGCACGACGGTCTCGACGGCCTGGTCCAGGCTGCAATCGAGAACCGCGCCGGCCGCCTGACTGTGGCCACCGCCGCCGTACTCTGCGGCCAAATCCACCACGGTAACCTCGCCCGACCCGCGGAAGTTGATCCGAGTCTTACCTTTGTGCCCCTCGGTGAAGAGCATCGCCAGATCCACGCCCTCGAGCGAGCGGGGTACGGTGATCTGGTCGTCGATGTCGGCGGCTGTGCAGCCGGCACCGTATATGTCGTCGTAGCTCGCCGTGCTGTAAGCGATCCGCCCGCCGCCGACGATCCGCGTGTTGGCATACACCACGCGAAGAAGGTCGAACTCTCCTTGGCGCTGACTACGGCATAGTCGTTCGCCGAGAAGGGCGACATCGGCACCGTGCTCCACGAGGGCAGCCGACGCCATCAGCGCCGGACCCGTCGTAGTCGGCAACGAGAATCCCAACGTGTCCGTCTGTATCCCCGCGTACAGCAGTGACGCGATGACCGGTGAGATACGCCGGTCGGTCGCGCTGAGCAAGTAGTAGACGAGTTCACAGGTGCTGCTAGCGCTGCCGTCGACCCAGTTCAGCTCGCCGAACTGCGTGTTCGTGGCGTGATGATCTATGTTTATGATCTCTCTGCCCTCGGACCAGTCGGTCTCCTTCAACGGGCGCGGTATGTTGCACCTGATCTTCTTAGCCGTGTCGAGCACGATGAACCCGTCAGCCGACTTGAAGTCGTCCTGCTCGGCGACTCTGACGTCGCACATGTCGTATAGAAACCTCAGCCGCTGCGACAGCGACCCCTCCGGCAGCGACACCTTGGGTGTCTGCCCGTCATTGCCGTGGGCAAGACACACCGCGAGCATCGAGCCCAGGGCGTCAGCGTCGGGCACTATATGAGTAATGACAATCGGTGTGCGCAGGCGGTCCAAGGCCCGGATCAACTCGTCGGGCGCTACTGGTGTTTGAATACTGCGTTCGCTCATCTTGGCTGCGGCCGATGGCGAGGTCCGGCTCTTCTCTTCATCCATATCGGTCCCGCGTTCTCCAAGCTGATAAGCCGCGTCCGGCTACGTGGATCGTGGCCGGAGTCCGCGACTCGTAAAGACCTGAACCTAGCGTAGGGGCCAAGGGACGTAACGGCAACCCCGCAAACCGTGACGTTTGCATACCGAGCCTGGTCTCTCTGCGTGGTCCGAGAGACGCTTCACGCCCGACGCCGCCACGTGCCCGAAGGCCTGGAGAAAAGCCGCCGGGCCGGCCCCCCCCCGAACTGCAGTTGACCGGGCGCTACTTGCCCGCGCTGCCGCTATCCGACGCGGGTGCTTGCTCTGCGGAGACAGCCGTTTCGGTCGGGACCGGGGCTTTCGGCTGAACGGTCTTGCTACCGGCGGCGGCACGCTGGCCCCCGGAAGCGGGGCGCTTCACGGGCGACACCAACATGGTCATCCGTCGCCCTTCCATCCCGGGCATGCGCTCCACCTTTACCGTCTCTCCGAGCTCTTCGAGAATGCTCTTGAACATCACCCCGCCGCGTTCCCGGTGGAATCGCTCCCGCCCTCGAAACAGCATCGTAAACTGCACTTTGTGCCCTTCGTCGAGGAAACCGCGAGCGCGTTTCATCTTGATGTCCCGATCGTGCTCGCCGGTCTTGGGACGGAGGCGAATCTCCTTGAGGGTGATCGTGTGCCCGGCGGAGCCTGTCTTCAGCCGCTTCTTCCGTTCGTAGAGGTGCTTCCCGTAATCCATGATACGGCAGACGGGCGGAGTCTCGGTCGGCGAGACCTCGACTAGATCCAGGCCCGCCTCCCGCGCCATGGCGAGGGCGTCGCGGGTCGGGATTACCCCGAGCTGATCCTGGTGCTGATTGATGACGCGAACCGGCGTAATCCGGATTCGGTCATTCAAACGAAGTGACTTAGCGATTTTGCGTTCCTTTCAGTAAGACAAAGGGACCAATAAAAATCCGGTCTTGTGTTTTGGATCGACGGGGCAATCGCCTTCGTCGACACACCGATTCAACAGCTACTCCGCCGCCATGGGGCTTCCCCTCTTGGTCTCGATCTCGGTGCGACAGGCTTCGACGAACCTCTCGACCGTCATGTTCCCGACGGTTCGCCCGTCGCGATCGTTCACGTTCACGGCGCCGTCGGCCGCCTCCTTTTCGCCGACCACGAGGATGTAGTTGACCTTCGCGGCGCGCAACCGATGCTTCTTCGGCCCGATCTTTTCGGCGCTCGTGTCGATCTCCACACGCAGCCCCGCGGCTTTGAGCGTACCAAGCACCTTCTCGGCGTAGGCGGCGCTCTTTTCGCTTACCGTCGCGACGGCCACCTGCACCGGCGACAACCAGAGCGGAAACGCTCCGGCGAAGTGCTCGATTAAAATACCGACGAACCGTTCCATGCTGCCAAACGGCGCCCGATGGATCATGATTGGAGTGTGCCCGGCGTTGTCAGCGCCCACGTAACTGAGTTTGAAGCGCTCGGGCAGGTTGTAGTCGACTTGCACCGTGCCGAGTTGCCAGCTTCTCCCGATGCAGTCCTTCACGATGAAGTCGATCTTGGGTCCGTAGAAGGCGGCCTCACCCTTCTCCTCTGCGAAGTCGACGCCGCTCTCCTGGGCAGCGGCGCGGATTGCGGCCTCCGCTCGTTCCCAATTCTCGTCCGATCCGACGTACTTGCCTTGCTCCGTACCGCGCAGGCCCAGGCGAACGTGATAGTCGGTCAGCTGCAGCGTATCGAGCACGTGCCTGGTCAGCTTCACAGTAGCGAGAATCTCTTCGGCAAGTTGGTCGTTCGTGCAGAACAGATGAGCATCATCGCAGGTAAAGCCGCGGACACGCGTCATGCCGCAGACTTCGCCACTCTGCTCGTAGCGATAGACGGCTCCGAACTCACCCATCCGCACCGGCAGATCGCGGTAGCTTCGCGGCCTGGCGGCGTAGATTTGGATGTGATGAGGGCAGTTCATCGGCTTGAGAAGGTATCCCGGCTCGGTCACCAGCGCCACCGAGAGCTTCTCGATCGTCGTTTCGAGCGGTCCGTCGGGGCGAACGCCGTCGATCGGTCCCCACCCCTCCTCGATCGCCCGAACCATCGCACTTACCGCGGAGACACCCTTCTGTCGGGCGGCGCCGGTCTGGCCCCGGACTCGCCGGGCGAACTGCACGGCGGCCTGAAGAGCCTTGCCGCGGTCGGTCTCGAGCATGGGCGGGTACTGCGACTCCTCGTAGTAAGGATAGTGCCCGCTCGTGCGATACAAACCGAGCTGGCCGATGTGCGGCGTGTAGACCATCTCGTAACCGAGCTTGATCATCTCCCCGCGGAGGAAGTTCTGCAGCTCGGTGCGAATCGTCGCCCCCTTGGCGTGCCAGAGCACCAGTCCGATACCCACGTTCTCGGTCAGGCTGAACAGGCCCAGTTCCTTGCCGATCAGACGGTGATCACGCTTCTTGGCCTCTTCCTGTTGCTTGAGGTATTCCTTGAGGGATGAAGCCTTGAAGAACGCCGTTCCATACACGCGCTGCAGGGGTTGATCATTGACGTCCCCGCGATAATGCGATCGACTTACGCTCCTGATCTCTAACGCCTTGAGAACGCCGGTCGAGCGCACGTGGGGTCCGCGGCAAAGATCCTCGAAGTCGGTCCCGGAATCCTCTCCCGTCACATAGAAGGTGAGCGAATCCCCGTCGGCCCGCTGGGCGTTGTCGATCTTGTAGCGGTTGCCCTCGTCACGAAGCTTGGGCATCGCCTGATCGCGCGGCACCTCGTGTCTGCAGAACGGTCGGTCCTCCCGGACTATCCGCGACATTTCCTCCTCGATCTTCGGGAAGTCGTCGGGAGCGATCGGGCGGCCCAAGTCAATGTCGTAGTAGAATCCGTCCTCGAGGGGCGGTCCGTAGACGAGTTTCGTTTCTGGGAAGAGGCGGCAGATGGCCTCCGCCATCACGTGGGCGGCGCTGTGTCGGAGAACAAGGAGGCTGTCGGCGTCTTTGTCGTCGGCCGTGAGGATCCTCACGCCGCAGTCGCCCGGCAGGGGGCGCCCGAGATCGAGAGTCCAGCTTTCACCGTTGTACGTTACCCGCCCGGCAATCGCCGCACGTGCGAGACCGGGACCGATCAGTGCCGCAACATCGGCGGTGGTCGCTCCGGCGGGAACATCCCGGCTGCTGCCGTCAGGCAATCTGACTTTCAGAGGCAATCTCCCGTGTCGCGTGCACGCGACGGCCCGCGTCAACTGAAAAACAAAAAGCGGTCGCCACGCTGACAACGCACAGAAGCCACCCGCCATGGCCCAAGCCGGCCATGCACGGGACCGCAGGCTACCATGTTCGGTGCGTCATCAGGCTTGGAACCGCTTATACAACCGACAAACCAAATCCAACCGGTTCGACCCCGAAAATCCACAATCCAGAGGGCTAGAACCCCTATTCAATATACACTATCGGACGGCCGGGTCAAGGACTTGGGAGGGCGTCTGCCTGCCGCCGGCGGACCGCGATCTGAGCCGTGGGCGCCGGCCCACGGACACCCCGCGCCCCTCCGCCGGTCTGTCACCGAGCTCGCGCCTGGTGCTCTGACCCGGGACCGCCAGGCAACACCCGGTGGGCACCG
>CBDUZY010000162.1:0-6439 GCA_965371825.1 uncultured bacterium | reverse complement strand
TCGGGCAGACGTTTTCGGCAGTAGATGCTTGCTATGGCCCACGCTGCTGCCGCCGGAGTGACGCGGTGTCAGCATACACTGACGGTCGCCATGCCCTCGCCAGGCTGAAAGGATCGAGCGTCTCAGGGGCACGATCGGAGGCCGCCGTACGGATACGCGCCGCCGAGCACGGCGTCCACTACAACAGCAACGTCTAGAACGTCTACCCTGTTGTCCGGGATGGCGGGATGTAGGTCAGCGTCCACAAGACCGGGCGCGCCAGGCAGGGCCTTGACCGCGTCCAACAGAGCCGCAACGTCAAGTGCGCTGACATCGCCGTCTGGAGTTTGCCTGTTTGACCCGTTGACACGGCCCCAAGTCGCGACGGTTGGAATAACGAGTGCGTGGGACCAATAACGCGCCGTAGCCGACGCTGTCGCCATCGTGGGATCTTCGAGGCTGGGCTGATAGCACGCCAGGTCGATCGCCTGCACCGTGTAAACACTTCCGGGAAGAATCTCGCGATCGGAGACGTGGACGACATCGTAACCGCTCCAGTCGAGGAACACCGGATCGCAACTAAGTCGGGCGTACCACCCGGGCCTGTTTTCGCCGGACGGACCTTTCGCCCTGGCGGGTCGATCGACCCACATCACGGTGCCGCAGAGGGTTTCGAACGGATAAGGTAGACCCGTCAGCAGGACGCGTATGGCCGTTTGTCGATCGCTGTCGCCGGGGACGAATGATATGTATCTGTTCTTGATGTGGCCATCTGCTTCGACTGTGGGCGCGGCAGCAGGCGCGCAGTTCTCACACTCATCAGGTATGCCGTTTTCGTCGTCGTCGTCAACAACAACCGGGATCTCCACGAAGACCCGCAGGAATGTACCGCCACTACAGAGCGCGGGGTTCACTTCCTCGCTCGCCACTATTCCGATCACCGCATCCCCGTCGCCTACGGCGTCGTTGAAGGTCTCAGCCGACACCACCCACGACTTAGTGTCGGAAGTTGGGGGACACTCCCGCGCCCCGCTGGTGAACGCCGTGCCCACCCACACGCCGTTTATGTCAATGACAAGTTCTTCGAAGCGGCTGCCGAGATCGGCGACGGCCGCCAGCGTGATCGTCACGAAGTCCCGGGCTTTTGGAGGTGCCGGGATGGTGAACCGCTGCGGTGAGCCCACTCCTATCGTGCCCAGCGGCGGAGAGGAGATCGTGTATATGAAATCGGCGCTGTCGGGGAGGTCGTTACGGTTGCAGTCCGGGCATGTGTAAACCTCAAAGTCGTCGATGTACCAGCCGTCGCTTCCGATGCACCCGTTCTTGCCGAAATCAAAACGGACCCGAATCGTGTCGCCTCCGGACGCGAACACGCTGAGGTCCACGACTGACGTTCCCCACTTCCCGCCGGCTCCGGTCCACCCCTCGAGACCCCGCAAGGGGTTCGTGTTTCCGTAGACCTCCGCCATTATGAACGTGTTGTAAGGGTTGAAGACAAAGGCCGAGCCCGGCACGGGCTGCCACATACTGTGGTTCACGCTGATACGGATGTTGCCACCGTCGTTCCCTTCCTCCGTTGCCACGTGGTGCGTGAAAGACAACATCGGAAAGGCGGCGTCTTCGGGAAGGACGATGGGCGGACTTATCAGCGAGTGAACGGCGGATTCATCCAGATCCCGGCAGTCACCGATGTGCGGATCATCGCAGAACCACGCGGTGCCCGGACGGCCGTACGGGAGATACCTCGCTGTCTGAGACCAATCGTACGAGGTCGGAGGGGCGGTGTTTGAGGTCGTCCATCCCGCGACGCCGCTCTCAAAATCGTCGGCGAAGACTAGGGTGCGGTCGGCACACGGGGGTGGCGGGTCGGGGTCGAGAATACGTCGGACCCAACCGCAGCTGCCAACGGTGTTCATCTCGACGGCGCGAAGAGTCCTGTCGACCTGTTCAGCGTCCGAAGCCGTGAACATTTCGTCCGACGGTAGCCCCGTTCGCGGATCGTTGGGGAAGGTCCCGACCAGGTCTTCCGCCGCTTGATTGAAGGCGACGTAGGCGTCCTCGAAGTTGAAGGCGACTGTCATGTAGACCGTCAGGGCGCGATACCAGACGGCGCCGGCCTTGATCGCCCCTATCGCCGCAACGTTGTATCCGTTGAACCTCTTGCCGTCTACCAGCATGGCGAACGCGTGATTGGGGATTCCGCTCCCCGTGTGAACGCCGCCGTTGTCCCGATGTTGGCAGAGCTGGAGATCGCTGTAGGCCCGATCCGGCATCCCGAAGCACGTAGGATCCCACATGTCTCGGATTGCTCCGCCAAACCCGGAGGCTTCCTCGCCGATCAGCCAGCGCACACCGTCGGCGTTGTCGGGTGCGAAGCTGCAAGTTGTGCGCCGAGAGTTGGGCGTGTCCATTCCCGGTCCGGACGGATGTGGCGGCCAAACCTGATCCGACGGAGGTCCCACGGCCGACACGTCACCGTTCAACAGGTCGACAAGTTCGCCGAACACGTCGGAAAAGGACTCATTGAGCTGTCCGGGCTGGTTCTGGTAGATGAGACCGGCCGTAAAGTGTGTAACACCGTGCGTCAGCTCATGGGCGACGACATCGTCAACGACGGTCCCCGGACAGAAGACCGTGTGGCGCTCGCTCGTGAGCCACGCGGCGTTGGGGCATCCGACCGCCGTCGAGTTGACCGTCGTCGTCAGGGGTACGCCCAGGTCATCGAGACTGTCACGTCCGAACGCACGGTAGAAGTAGTCGTATGTGTCCCCTAGATAGTCGTAGGCACGGTTGACATCCTCGGGATCGTCAACCGGATCCTCACCCTCGGCGCGAGCCAACTCGCCGGGAAGCTCATACGTTCCAAGACCGTCGTACACACGTCGGTCTCTCGCCGTATAATCCAAAGCCCACTGATCCAGGATGCGGTCGGTTTGGGCATCGACGAAGAACGCCTCCAGGATGGCGGCCGCCGGGTCGGCGAGAATGATGTAGTAGGCAAGGTGGACGCCTATCGGCGGGTCGCCGTACCAGCCGGGGTCGACGAGGACCAGGTCACACCGCTCGACGATCGGAGAGGGCGTTTGGATTCGGCCCGTGGCTACGGCGATGGCCGTGGTAGGATCGCTCGCCGGTACAAGATCCAATCCGGGTTCTATGGGGTAGAAATCGCCGTTCGCCGCGACCACGCGCCCAGCCTCATCCTGATGCACTTTCAGCACGCCGGAGAAAACGGGGACACCCGCGTGGACCTGCCGGTACGTCGTGTGTGTGTAGCCGAGCCAGTCTCGCCGTGCCCCCTGCTCAACGAGCTGCGCGTCCGGATCCTCGAGACCGAAGAGCCGGCCATAGCCGCGCAGAAAACGTAGCGGCTCGACCTCCGCGGCGGCTGCGGTGTTATCTGTTGGAATGGGACCGCCATCGGCGGCGGTCACGAAGCTTGCGAGTCCGGTGCCGCGAGACCACTGGACTTTAAGGCCGTCCGTATCAGGCCGGCCGAAAGCGACGTCGCAAAACACCAGCAGCACAAGTGCGTTCACCATCACTCGTCGAGCGATCGCGACCACCACCGCAGCCTCCCTGTGGGCCATACAAGACTCTCCTTCGTCCGTCATTGCCGCGAACACCGTTCACGTAGCATGGCACCGCGAAACTCAACGGCTAAACCGCGCGGTTCTATTCGGGGGATTGCTCCAATCCGGGCTTGTGCGCCTCTGGACCCGCCCGGATCGAAACGTAAGGAGCAAACGGCAACTCCGCTCGATTCGTCGGATTCGACCCGACGGGACGGCTCCTACTCCGGTCCCCTCATGAAGACGATGAGGCGCCGTAATTGCCAACGCCTCGACACATCAGTTCAACTTTGCTGACCGATCCGTCGGTCACTTCAGGGACGGATCGGTGCGCGACGATGCATGGTTCGTCACGCGACGCTCTCCACGCCAACGCTCACTACATCGCGGAACCCATCTTATCAGACGCCGTCTTTCCTCGTCAACAAAAAAACGTGCGCCGGGGATGCCCGTGTGTGGCCAGCGAGTGTGGCAGGCCAAGGGAAGGGCGGGTTTCATCCGCCTCTCTGTTCGGTTGCGGCGGGTAAAACCCGCCCTTCTATGAAAGCCCGTACGGTGTCAAGGGCGTTTTGGTCGGAGGTCGAAGGCCTTTTCGTCCCCATCTACGGCCACGATCGTCGATCCGTCGTGGAGAGGGTCTCCCGTCTCGGTTCGGGGCTCCTGCGTGACCAGCGCATGTCACCGTGTCAGCCGTGGCGGCTTTTTTCGTTGACCGGTGTTCCACGCGCGGTACACTCCGTCAGCGGTCCTTCGACTATCAAACTGGTAAGCGCATCATGGCGGTAAACCATTCGCCACACGCCGTCCTCTCGGAGGTAGGGCGCTCCTACCTTCGTCTTCAATTGACGCCCAATGTGGGTCCGATTCGCCTTCGACGACTGGTTGACCATTTCGGCGGCGTCGATGCCGTGTTGGAGGCGTCCATGGCTCAGCTCGGGCGGATCGAAGGGATCGGACGGCAGGTCGCCGAGGCCGTCTTTCGGTCCCGCGCGCAGACCGACCTGGTCGAACGGGAGATCGAGCGCGCCGGGCAGTGTGGCCTTCGGATCCTGTCCCTCGAGGACGCCGCCTATCCGAAACCGTTGCTCAACATTCCCGATCCGCCTACATGCTTGTACGTCCGAGGGAACCTCGAGCCCGCGGACAGTGTGGCGGTCGCGATCGTCGGGACGCGCCGTTGCTCGCACTACGGTCGCGAGCAAGCCGTGCGGTTTGCCGAGTTACTGGCCCGGGCGGGCTTCACGATTGTGTCCGGGCTCGCCAGGGGGATAGACAGTCTTGCGCACCGCGGGGCCTTGCGCGGTGGCGGACGGACAATCGCCGTCTTGGGGAACGGCCTGAGTTCGGTCTACCCGCCGGAGCACGAGGCGCTGGCGGCCGAGGTCGCTCAGTCGGGTGCCGTCGTAAGCGAGCTCCCGGTCGATACGGGACCGGAGGCGAAGAACTTTCCAGGTCGAAACCGAATCATCACCGGATTGTCGTTAGGTGTGATCATTATCGAAGCTGGCAAGCGAAGCGGGGCTCTCATCAGCGCTCGCCTCGCCTCGGAGTACAACCGAGAGGTGTTCGCTCTACCAGGCAACGTGGACCGGCCCGAGGTTACCGCCGGCACGAACGGATTGATTCGGGACGGCTCGGCCAAGCTCGTAACATGTCTCGAGGACGTGCTGGACGAGCTCGCCGACGTCGGGGAGATCATGCGCCCAGAGCGTGCCGCGCCCGGCGCATCCTCGCCCACTCAGTTGTCGCAAGGTGACTCACCCGAGACGAGAGTTCCGAACGGACTGGAGCGCCTTTCGGACGATCAGCGCGCAGTGTTTGATGCCGTCGTGCGCGAATCCGGGAATCTCGATGCGATCGTCGAGACGACGCGGCTTGACGCGTCGTGCGTAATGTCCGCCCTGACGACGCTCGAGCTGACCGGCCTGATCAAGCGACTCCCGGGCAACCGCTTCGTGCCCCGCACCGCCGCGACGGCACCGTAGGACTTCACGCCACCGCCCGTGGGATAGAGTAGCAGAGAAGGGGCAAAGCCCCGGAGGGGCGACAGAAACATCGTGACGACGGAGTGGCAGCGCGCCCAACGTCCGTCGCCCCTCCGGGGCTCGGGTGTTTCCGTTATTCTCGTTCTACGGGCTCGCGCCCGTGGCTAACTGCCCAGGCCCCTCCGGGGCCAAACGCGCCGCGCTCGGCTAAAGAAAGGACGAGATGGAATCCAGGCCGGGTCCATCGTCGGCTGGGCCGTGTTCTTCGAACCCATGGGGCTGATCCCCTCGCGCACAAGGGTCAGTCTGCTACGATGGACTCGACGATCTTGCAGAACTCGTCGGGTGCCTCGAGCATCATGCAGTGGCCGGTGTCGGGTTGTTCGGTGTACGAGGCCGCGGCGTTGCGGACGAAATCGGGTACGCCCCAGCCGTCGGCTGACTTCGCCCCGGCGATCAGGTGCATGGTGAGTCCGCCGTCGAGCAGTCGGCGCACCGTCTCCAGATACTCGGGGCAGAGTGTCTCAGCCAGGATCGCCTTGGCCATGTGATACAGAGTGCTCGCCGGTTGATTCTCGAGAAGTTGCTTTGCCCACGCGGCACGCTCAGGATTCGGTTCGATCCCGGCTGACGTGAGCCAAGACGTGGGGTCGTTTACCCAGGCCTGGTAACGCTCGGCCCACTGGTGCTGGTCAGTAGTGGCGATCTTGCTGGACCAGAAGGTGTCCTCTTCCGTGAGGTTGCCCTCGACGTTGATGATGCCGCGGATGCGCGGGAGTCGCTTTTCGGCGGCGAGGACGGCTATCGCTCCACCCATGCTGTGCCCGAGCAGCCACACCTCGCCGTCCGGTACTTCGTCGATCCACCGGACGACATGATCCGCCTGCGTGGAGAGGGTCAGGC
>CBDUZY010000161.1:0-6443 GCA_965371825.1 uncultured bacterium | reverse complement strand
AACGGCGCGGTACTCCGCAGCCGGATCACCATAGTTCGCGACGAGCGGTGTCTCGGAGTCCTCGGCGGCGATCGCCCCGCGCTCGATCTGAACGGCTACGAATGTCTCCCAGCTAGTCATAGGTTCATGCTTCGTCGGAATGCCTCGAGAATCGCATCGGGCCCCACCGGCGGGGGGGGGGCAGTAGCCGCGGGTACCAAAGACCGGCCCCCCCCCCCCCCCCACCCAACAAACGCGCGCCCCCCCCCCCGCTATCATTTGTTTCTGGGTGGGGGGGACGCCCCCTAGACCCGCCGGGGCCCCCCCGGGGGGGGGGGTGCCATCGGCCGGGGCACCATTGGCGCCCCCCCCCCCCCCCGACAACCGAACTACGGCGCGCGCCAGTCCCGTATGTTCAGGCCGCGACCGGCGAACGGCAACCGTAAATGTAAAACATCAAATCTCACACCACCAAGAACGCGATTTCACGTTCGGGAGACACAATTTCCTGCTTCATGCCCATTGATATAGTACCGATTTGGTGCTATATGGTGTGTAGCCAGGCGAGGTGATCGCCGGTGTGCGGACGGATGTGACATGCTCACGCTTACGAAGAAAACCGATTACGCCCTGGTCGCCTTGTCCTACTTGGCAAAGCGGACCGGTGAAATCGTCAGTGCTCGGGAGCTTGGGAAGCTTTCCCAGATCCCGCTGCCCATTCTGACCAACATCCTCAAGACTTTGGCTCAGGCCGGGATCGTTGTCAGTGAGCGTGGTTCGTCCGGCGGTTACAGCTTAGCGGAGCCTGCTTCAAGAATCGACCTGCACAAGTTGATCACGGCCATCGAGGGGCCGGTTCAGTTCGTGCAGTGCGCCGCCTCGGAAGCGGAGACAGGCAAGGCAAAATGTGATCTCGCGTCCGGTTGTCCGGTCCGTTTGCCGGCCAATCGCATCCATGGCCGCCTCAAGGAGTTTCTCGAAAGCGTGACCCTGGCGGAACTCCTCGAGGACGACGAAACACCCGTACCCGCGCTGGCTGCACTCGACAAGGAAGGCTTCGACACACAAGGAACAGCCCCCAGGGAGACCGCACGATGAGACCGGTGTATCTCGACAACAACGCCACGACTCCGATGGACCCGCGGGTCCTCGACGCGATGTTGCCCTATTTCAGAGAACGGTTCGGCAACGCCGCGAGCCGCAACCACTCCTTTGGCTGGACGGCGGAAGAGGCGGTCGAGAAAGCTCGAGGCCAGGTCGCCGCGGTCATAGGTGCCACGAGCAAAGAGATAATCTGGACAAGCGGATCGACGGAGGGAAACAACACAGCCATACAGGGCGCGGCCCGGATGTACGCGGAAAAGGGTAAGCACATTATAACGTGCAACATCGAGCACAAGGCTGTTATCGATCCCTGCAAGTTCCTTCAGACTCAAGGGTATGACGTTACGTGGCTCGACCCGGACCCCCGAGGCGCAGTCAGCGCCGATCAAGTGAAGGAAGCCCTCCGCGACGACACCATCCTCGTTTCGCTCATGTTCGCTAACAACGAGCTCGGTACGATCAACCCGATCGGCGAGATCGGGGGGGTCTGCAAGGAGCGAGGCGTGCTCTTCCACACCGACGCCACGCAGGCGTTCGGCAAGGTCCCGATCGACGTAAACGCGATGGGTGTCGACCTGCTGACGATGTCGGCCCACAAGCTCTACGGGCCCAAGGGCGTGGGAGCGTTGTATGTGCGACGCAAGAAACCGCGCGTCCGTCTCCAGCCGATCCTCCACGGCGGGGGACACGAGCGAGGCATGAGGAGCGGTACGCTCAACGTACCGGGCATTGTCGGCTGCGGTAAGGCGGCCGAGATCGCGCTGAAGGAGATGCCGACGGAGAGCGTCCGCATCGCCGGACTCCGCGACCGTCTCTGGGCCGGACTGAGCGAACAGCTCACGGAAATCACTGTTAACGGGGACACGGAGCACGGACTGCCCAACACTCTCAACGTGAGTTTCCTCTACGTCGAGGGGGAAAGCCTGATGATGGGAATGGGCGATGTAGCGGTCAGCAGTGGCAGCGCCTGCACGAGTGCCTCACTGGAGCCGAGCTACGTGCTGCGCGGACTGGGTCTGGGCGACGACGTCGCCCACAGTTCGATCAGGTTCTCCCTGGGGCGGTTCACCACCGAAGAGGAGATCGACCACACCATCGAGTGTGTGGTGGGCGCGGTGAACCATTTGCGGGAGATGAGCCCACTGTACGAGATGGCCCAGGCGGGCGTCGATTTGTCGAAGGTGCAGTGGCAGCAGCACTAGGAGCGAACTGACCGTTGGAGTAGACAAACGGGCCGAAAGACACGCCGCAGCGCGGCGTCGGATCGTAAGGAGTAGCCACCATGGCTTATAGTGATAAGGTCGTAGACCATTACGAAAACCCCAGAAACGTAGGTTCGATGGATCAGTCGCAGACCAACGTCGGCACCGGTATAGTCGGGGCACCGGAATGCGGCGACGTCATGAAGTTGCAGATCCAGGTCGACGAGGACGATCGCATAATCGATGCGAAGTTCAAGACTTTCGGATGTGGGAGCGCCATCGCCAGCAGCTCACTTGCTACGGAATGGGTCAAGGGTCGATCCCTCGACGAAGCCCTGGCGCTCAAGAACACCGACATAGTAACGGAACTCGCCCTGCCGCCGGTCAAGATCCATTGCAGCGTGCTGGCGGAGGACGCGGTCCGGGCCGCCATAGCCGACGTCAAGAAAAAGAGGGACGGGCGAACCGCAAAAGCGAAGGAAACGGCGCGGACGTGACGGCATTCGGCCACGTTCCCGCGCCGAAATGGAATAATCGGTTTGGAGGAAACCTATGATCACGATTACGGAAACAGCTGCGAAAGAGATCAACCGCATCATCGAGGAGCAGGGTGAGAAGGTCAGGCAGAAGGGCGAGGATCCCGCCAAGATGTACTTGCGCGTCGGCGTGAAGGGTGGCGGGTGCAGCGGGTTCAGCTACACACTCGACCTCACCGAAACCGTAGGCGAACAGGACGAGACCTTCACTCAGCACGGCATCGAGTTGGCCTGCGACCCCAAGAGCCTGCTGTACCTGGAGGGTACGACGGTCGACTTCAAGGACGAAATCATGGGTCGCGGGTTCGTGTTTCAGAATCCCAATGCCTCGGGCACCTGCGGTTGCGGCTCGAGCTTCTCCGCCTAGCGGGCGGACTCCCGCGCCCGGCGTCTCCCCGTCGAGTTCGCCGACACGCTTTGGCAACGGCGCGGGCTGGAGCCCCGAATGCGGGATGTTCCCGCAGCGTCGATGAGCGCCCTGAATCGCAAGTCGAATGGCCCGTAAGAACCGGAGTCGCAACCATGCCGTCTGACAAAATGAGCGTACCAGCCAAGTGCCTCAACTGCGAGGCGAAGCGCACCTCGCCGATCGTCTGCGAGGGTTGCCACTCGCTTTATCCGCTACCGCACTCGGCTGACTACTTCGACTTGCTGTCCGTTCCAAAGCTCTACGCAATCGACGAAGCGATGTTGTCAGCGGCGTTTCGAGCCATCGCCAGGAGCGTTCATCCGGACCGATTCGGCGGCGAACGCGACGAGGTCCACCGCCTGGCAACGCGACTCTCAGCCGAGATAAATCAGGCGTTCAACGTACTCAAGGACCCGGTCAAGCGGGCGGACTACATGCTCGAGTTAACCGGCGGACCGGGCGCCTCGGGGCTGCGAGAGGTGCCCAACGGGCTGCTCGCCGAGGTAATGATTCTGCGTGAGCAGATCGACGAGGCGAAGGCGGCCGGTGACACCGCGGCGATCGACGACCACCGAACGGCGCTCGCGGAACGGCGCGAGGCTACCATACGGCAGATCGCGGAGTGTGCCGACGGGCTCGAAACGAGTACCGAAGACCAGAAAAAGGAGATGCGGCGCCTACTCAACTCGGTCAAGTACTACGACAGCCTTCTGAAGGAACTCGCCACGGATCCACTCGCGGAGGCGCCTGGAGCGACGAATGGCTGACACCACCGACACAATCATCGGTATCGACCTGGGTACCACGAACTCACTGGTCGCGTTCGCCGACGCCGCCGGACCGCGGCTCATCCCCGGACCGGGCGGTGACGACAACGTGATCCTGCCCTCGGTCATCGGATTCGACGACAAAGGCGCCGCTTGGGAAGTGGGAGCGGCGGCGCGAGATCACGCCGTTGAACGACCCTTGACCACCGTCTATTCGGTCAAGCGACTGATGGGCAAGGGTGAGGCTGATCTCGCCGAGGATATCGCCCGCCTCGCTTACGTGGTCGGACGACGCGGGGAGTCCGGCGATCGCGACGTCGCCACGGTGACCGTCGGCGAGCGCGAGTTTACGCCTCCCCAGCTCAGCGCGATGATACTCCGAGAGCTCAAGTCCCGCGCGAAGCGACACTTCGGCCACAACGTGACCCGAGCGGTGATAACGGTGCCGGCCCAATTCGACGACGCCCAGCGTCAGGCGACTCGCGACGCCGGGCAAATTGCCGGCCTGGAGGTCATGCGCATCGTCAACGAGCCGACCGCGGCGGCCCTCGCTTACGGGCTGGACCGGGCGGACAGCGCCACCGTGGCAGTCTATGACCTGGGCGGTGGAACTTTCGATGTCTCGATCCTGCGCCTGGAGGAAGGTGTCTTCGACGTCCTCGCGACGAACGGTGACACACACTTGGGCGGCGACGACTTCGACCACGCTCTCGTCGTCCTTTTCACCGAGGAGATTCGCGAGCGGTTAGGTGTCGACATCGCCTCGCCTTCGATCCGCCAGCAGCTCCGCACCCTCTCGGAAAACATCAAGAAACGCCTGAGTGGCCGAGGTTCCGCATCCGTCGAGATCGCGGTTGAGAAAGACAAGACCTACCGTCGGACGATCGAACGAAGCGAATTCGAGGGGATGATCGAGCCGCTGGTGAACCGCACGATCACCGCGTGCTCGAGGGCGATGAAAACCGCCGGACTTACGGCGAACGACATCGACCAAGTGGTGCTGGTCGGCGGGTCGACGCGGGTACCTTATGTGCGGGGGCGCGTCGGCGAGGTATTCGGGCGGCAACCCTATACGGCACTGAACCCCGAGCAGGTCGTCGCTCTAGGCGCCGCCGTGCAGGCATCAGTTCTGGCGGGGGTCAAGCGAGACGTGCTGCTGCTCGATGTCACACCGCTGTCATTGGGGATCGAGACACTCGGCGGGGCGATGGGCAAGCTCATCGCCAACAACGTACGAATACCCTGCCGGGCGTCGGAGACGTTCACGACATTCAAGGACGGCCAGACCGTCGTCAAGATCAACGTGCTCCAGGGCGAACGGGAGCTGGCCAAGGACTGCCGATCGCTCGGCGTGTTCGAGCTGCGCAACATTCCGCCAATGCCCGCGGGTCTCCCGAAAATCGAGGTGACGTTCCTGATAGATGAGAACGGGATCTTGAACGTCTCGGCAAAGGAGCAGCGCAGCGGGCGAACGGCGAGCGTGCAGATTATCCCGTCCCACGGCCTGACGCGCGACGAGGTCCGCCGGATGGAGGCCGAGGCGATCGAGCACGCCCGCGAGGACATGAGCGCCCACCACCTGATCGACGTGCGAACAACACTCGAGTTCGATCTGAACAAGGCGGAACGGATGGTCGGGAAGTTCGCCCATCTGATGGACGACGATGAGCGGACGAAGTTCGCCGCGTCGATAGCCGACCTGCGTGCCTTCGCCAAGGAGAGCGACGATCCGGCGGCTTTGAATCAGCGGCGTGAGGCTTTCAACCGCTCGACCATCCCGCTCGCGGAGCGGGCCATGACGGACACGCTTCGCGCCGAGAGTGAGTCGGAGGATGACGACTCGGATCAAACTGAATCACATCGCGAGGAGTCGCGAAGCGGAACGTAAAGGAAACGCGCCCATGGGCGGAGTAAACCCCTATATTCAGCAACCGGAGGCCAAGACACCTGCCGGAAAGTACAAACTCACCTTCCTACCCATGAACGTAACGATCGAGGTCGACCCGGAAGAGATCCCCTACGAGCACAACGGTCTGCCCGGCAGCATTCTCGACATCGCGCTCGGCAACGGCATCGCCATCGACCACGCGTGCGGCGGCGTGTGCGCGTGCTCGACGTGCCACGTGTACGTTCGAGAAGGGGAGAAAACGATCGACGAACCGCTCGACGAGGAAGAGGATCAGTTGGAAAACGCGCCGGATTTGAAGTCGTGCAGCCGGCTCGCGTGCCAATCCGTACCCGACGGTACGGCCGACGTCGTGGTCGAGATCCCCGAATGGAACCGCAATCTGATCCAGGAGGCTCACGGACCGAATTAGATGACGACCTGCACGCCGCCCATCTCGCCTTCGGGTGAGGGAGTGATGGTCGGCGCCCGGAGAGAATGATGGCCGACCAGCTGACATGGGAAGACACTGAAGAAATCGGCATTCGGCTTCTCGAGCGC
>CBDUZY010000160.1:0-6443 GCA_965371825.1 uncultured bacterium | reverse complement strand
AAGCGACCGTGGAAGACACGCACATCGCGCCCTGTCCGAGGTATGAAACAAGGAAGGGGCCCGAAGCGCGTTCTGGCCGCTTCGGGCCCCTTTGGAACACGGGTCGTTCTTTGGGAGGTATCTACGTAGAGCCGGTCCTACAGAGCGAGTACCGCGGCGGCGGCGATAATCGCGTGGATCTTGGCCTGGGTTAGCAGGAGGCTAGCCGTCTTCTTGCACGGTGTCTCTTCCTCGCCGACGACGTAGAGGATCGGCTTACCAGTCTCCTTGGCCTTTGCGCCCGCCATCTTGTCACAGCAGAAGGACTGTCCGTCGACCTTGTAACTGAGCTTGACGCCGCTCGCCGCGTCAGCCGTCAGCTTTACGGTCTTCTCCGCGGCTGCCTTGTCCGCGAAATCGAATCCGCCGACGCGATAGGCCATCTTCGTCTTCGTGTCCTTGGCGACCTTTTTGGCGGTAACCGGACAGCGCATACACTTTCCGCCGGCTGTGAACTGCATGGCCTGCATCGCCTCGAGCTCCTTCTCGAGAAGGGCGGTCAGCTTGACCTTCGCCTCGGTCTCGTTTTCGAGGACGTCCTCGCCGACGACATACTGGATCGGCTTGCCGGTCTTCTTCGCAATACCGGCAGCACTCTTCGAGCAGCAAGTGGTCTCATCGCCGACCCGATACAGCATTTTGGGAAGGGCTGCGAGTGCGGTCTCGGCACGATCTTCGGACCCCGCCGCGGCCGCGACGGTCTTGATGTGCTTCGCCCCGCAAGGCTTGTGGCCGGCCGCCTTGGCGTGCTTTCCATCGCACGGCTTGTCGCCGGCGGTCTTTGCGTGCTTTCCGTCGCATGGCTTGTGGCCGGCCGCCTTGGCGTGCTTTCCATCGCCTGGCTTGTCGCTGGCCGTCTTTGCGTGCTTTCCGTGGCAAGGCTTATCGCATGGCTTGTCGCAAGGCTTGTCGCCGGTTTTCTTGGCCCCAAGACCCGCATGCGCTGGGCAGTTGGGACAGAACGCGTTCGCAGAATACGCAAACAACCCCACGGCCACGACCGCAACCAGACTAGTGATTTTCCTGCTCATTCAAGGACTCCTTGTTAGAGTAATTGGCGAACCGAGGGGTCTACCGTTCTCCCCTTCCGCTTGCACCGCTTCTTCGTTGAGTTTCGTCGCGGCCGGCGTAAGTAGCCCTGCGCGACTGATTGCGAAACCGGTTGATATAGGGCCCTTCGCCTAGCCGCGATACTCGCATCGTGTCGCGCAGGTCTCGGCCACATTCACCTGGGCGAGCGTTACAAGATGCGGTTTCAAACGGACCCATATCCATCTCGCGAGGTTCTCCGCCGTAGGGTTCTCCAGCCCATCTATCTCGTTTAAGTACCGATGGTCCAGCTGCTCATGCAGCGGGGCGAAGGCCCTTTTGATCTCGCCGAAATCCACCAGCCAGCCCGTGGTGGGGTCAACGTCGCCCTCGCAGACCAACTCGACCCTGTAACTGTGGCCGTGGAGCCGCGTACACTTGTGTCCGGGAGGCGCATTCGGAAGCCGATGGGCCGCCTCGAACGAGAATTCCCGCGCGAGACGTACACTCCTGGTCAAGTCCGGCCCCTCTGCGGTCACGCCCATTCTACCCAATTCAGCGCGGGAGACTGCGGTGCGATTCGTAACGATTGTGTGTCAAGCCGGCACGGCACGAACCGGTGAGATCGTACCGGCGCCGGGGATACAAGTTCCGACAACGGGTGCACTGCGAACTAACCGGCCTTAACGACATCTGCCGAGCGACGGCGCCTAGTCATTCTCTTCGCGCGTCACACCGAGCAGTTCAACCTCGAAGATCAAGGTGTCGGTCGGACCGATCCGGGGTGGTTTGCCCTCCGCGCCGAACGCCAACTCGGGCGGAAGAATCAACGTCCGTTTACCGCCTTCTCGCATTCCGCCAAGACCTTCCTGCCACCCCCTGAGCATGGTGTCGATCCGCATGGTGCCCGGTCCGTCCCACCGCTCGAGAGAGCTGTCAATCTCGGTCCCGTCGACAAGCGTCGCCCGGAACTCGATCTCGACGGTATCGTCGGGGAGTGGGAAAGCCCCAGTTCCGACCCGGTGGTCGATGTAGATCAGGCCTGATTCGGTCGTGACGGCCTCGGAGCCCGCCTCCTCCTCGATCGCGATAATTCGATAGGCGAGAGGATTCTCCGCCCGCAACCGGAAGTCCTCGGCGTAGGCAAATGCTCCGTCGCGATCGAAGGGCGTAATCAGTCGAACCGACCTGATGACTACAGGATCGACGGGAACCACCGGGTCCAGTCCGGCCGCATAGTTGGGATGCGTCGACAGCGGCGTGTCGCGAATCGCCCCGACGGTGTCGAAACCCTCGATCACCCGGCCGAACACCGTATACCCGGCGCGGTCGCGCAAGATGTCCAACGTCGGATTGTCGGTAATGTTTATGAAGAACTGGGCTCTCGCGGAATCCGGCTTGGTCGGGTCACGATACATCGCGACGGCCCAGCGTTCGTTGAGAAGGCCTCGACGCGATTCGTTCAGAACCGGCGCGGGCAAACCGGAAGTCTTCTCGACCATGTCGGGCGTGTACCCGCCGCCCTGAACGACGGACTCCGTAACACGGTGGAAAGTGGTCCCTTCATAGAAACCACTCTGAATACAGTCGACGAAGTTCATCACCGTACGCGGCGCAACTTCGGCGTTGAGCTCGACGACGATCTCCCCGAGCGTCGTGTCGATCTCCACCTTCGGGAAGACACTCTGCGGGCCCGCCGGTGCCTCGATCCTCGCGGGCGCCCCGGCGTTGTGGCAACCCACCAGCGTAAACCACGATCCGAGCAACGCCGCGGATAGCCCGTACTGGATTCTCATGCCTTGAAACACTCGCTCGCCTCTCTGTTCGTGCCGGTCCCGGCACCGGCGGCCGTGACTACTTGATCGCCAACAACTCGACCTCGAAAACCAGCGTCGAGTACGCCGGAATGCTCGGGCGCCCCTTTGCTCCGTACGCCAAGTCGGGCGGAATGATCAGCTTGCGCTTGCCGCCGACCTTCATCGAAGCCACACCTTCGAGCCAGCCCTTGATTACGCCACCGCGAAGGCTGAAGCTGAAGGGCGTCCCGCGATCGACTGAGCTGTCGAACTTCGTGTCGTTAGTGAGCCAACCGGTGTAATGTACCTCGACGGTGTCCGTCGGTCCTGGAGTCTCGCCTTCGCCAACAACGAGGTCGGCATACATCAGACCGGACGCCGTGGTGGTGGGCTCAGAGCCGGTCTCCGTCTTGAGATCCTCGATGATCTTGGCGAGTTGCACTGCCTGCTCCTTCTCCGCATTGGCGCGGGCTTCATTAGCTTCCTTCTCGGCCTTGGCACGGGCCTCCTCGAGCTCCTTCTGGACGGCGTTGAACTTCGCCTCCACGGCCGCACGGTCGAAGTCGCCGATGACCGTCACCGACTTGATCACGACGGGCTCGACGGGCACGACGGGCTGGGGCGACTGGTACTTCGCGTTCGTCGAGACTTCCGTGTTGCGAATCTTTTCGACCGTGTCCATTCCCTCGACGACCTTGCCGAAAACGCAATAGGCTGCTCCGCCGCGCGGGGTGTCCAACCTGACGTTGTCGACGACGTTGATAAAGAACTGGGCGGTTGCGGAATCCGGGGCGTTGGTCCTTGCCATGGCGATCGTACCGCGCATGTTCTTGAGCCCGTTGGTCCATTCGTTCTTGATTGGCGACCGGAGGCCCTCCTTCTTTTGGTCGAGCTCGGTCGTGAAGCCCCCTCCCTGAATCATGAAGTTACTCATCACGCGGTGGAAGACCGTGCCGTCGTAGAACTTGTCCTCCGCGTACTTGATGAAGTTCATCACCGTGATCGGCGCCTTCTCGGCATCGAGTTCGAGAACGATGTCCCCCAGGCTCGTCTCCATCTTGACTTTGGCGTACATCCCTGCCGCCTTGTCCTTGTCCTTCGCCTCCGCCTCATCCTGCGTGTTACCGGCAAGAGCGGTCGTGGAGGCCAACATCAGTGCCGCCGCGATTAACAAACGGGCCATGTCCTGTCCTTTCCTTTGCGGTCAACGTCCGTAGGGTCAACTATCTCCAAACGGGGCACGATACGCTCGTGGTTTGACGAGGGACCGCGCCGCAAACGCCCCCGACGGGGAGCGGAGTGGGAGGATAGCCGCAAGAACCGAATCCGGCAAGCGGTCGGATGCTGTCCACCGGGCGGGCTGGGGACTACCATGACCTCCCGGCAGCAGACCCGGCCGACTATAGCCCGCGGACTTGGCAACGGCGCGGTTTCGCGCCCTACCACATACGGAGATGTGCTCTGCACCAATGAGCCTGCCCGACGTTGACTCTCGCGACCGCGGCGGCAGCCTTCTTACCAACGGCAACTTCGTGCTGCTGTGGTGCGCCTACGGTGTCAGCGCCATGGGCGACCACCTCTCTGAGATGGCCCTGCTCAAGACGCAGGACGCCCTCAATCCCGGGGTCGATATCACGCCGCTAACCGCCCGCATCACCTTCATGTTCTTTGTGCCGTTCTTTCTGCTTGCGCCGCTGGCCGGGGCGCTGGCCGACCGTCGCTCGAGACGGGGGTTGATGGTGACGGCGGACCTGGCCCGCTGCGCCATCATGCTGATGTTCGCTACGTTGATCGGCTGGGCCGAGGGGTTGGGATCGTGGGGTGCGTTCGCCCCACTTCTGCTCGTCGGTACGTTCGCGGCGATGTTCTCGCCGGCACGTTCGGCGCTTCTGCCCACGTTGATCCGGTCCGATCAGCTCGTGCGGGCCAACGCAGTTCTCAGCGGGTTGGGGATCATCGCAACGATGGCGGCCGCCAAGGTGGGCGGGATTCTCGCCGACCGTTACGAGCCCTTCGTAGCATTCCGTGTCGATGCAGCTACGTTCGTAGTGAGCGCCGTGTTCTTGCTGCTCATGCGCCCGCCGCGCTCGCTCCCACAGGTGGAAGGCGCGACCCGCCGCCGGCCGCCGCTCAAGAACCTCCGGAAGGGATTCGTCTATGTCCGCAGCCACCGCCACGTGATGGAGCTTCTTGCGGTGGCGGCCTTGGTGTGGTTCTGCGGCGCTCTGGTGAACAGCGTAATCCCGGCCGTCGTGAGGGACACCTATCACGGCAACTATAGTGCGATCAGCAACTACCGAGCGGCGCTAGGCCTGGGGTTCATCATCGGGGCGATCATGATGACGATCCTCGGACCTGCGCTGCGGAGCGAGGTCGCCATAACCTGGGGTTTGTTCGGCATCTCGACGGGAATCGCCACGTTCGCAGCCTCGGTGTTCATCCCGGCTGAGCCCGGCACGCTGGCGATAATCGGTGCGGTCGGAATCGTCGTGGCGGGTGCTTCCGGCGTGTCGGTGATGGCGAGCTTCAACGCTCTGCTGCAGCGGACGGTGGCGGACCGCTTTCGCGGCAGGATCTTCGGCGTCAAGGACGTCGTCGCAACAGGTGCGCTGCTGACAGCGACAGGTTTCCTGGCCCTGCCCCAAGACGCGCGGATCGACCGCTGGGTCGGCTGGATTCTGGCGGGCGTGGCTCTGATGACCTTCTGCTCCGCACTTGTTACGCTCATCGTGCGGCTCCGTCGCGGTGTGCACGGCCCCCTCATCACTACGGCTGAGCACGTCAACGAATTCCTGGCAAAGTTCTTGTGGCGGTTCCGTCGTGTGGGCCACTCGACGGTGCCCCGGACGGGCCCGGTGATCATCACGTCCAACCATCGTTGCCCGGCCGACCCGGTCTTTTTGAGCGCAGCGGTGCAATATCGGCGGATCTCCTTCATGATAGCGGCCGAATACGCCAACTGGCCGGTGATCAAGTGGGTCGTGCGCCTGATCGAGGCCATCCCCGTTCGACGCGGTACACGGGACACGAGCGCGACCAGGCAGGCAATGCGCCACCTGAAGGCCGGGAAGGCCATGGGCATCTTCATCGAAGGCGGAATCGTCGCGCCGGGCAAAACGCCCGATCCTAAGGACGGAGTCGCGATGCTGGCACTCAAAACGGGAGCAGAGGTCATCCCCGCGTTCATCAGCGGCACGAGCTACCGGAGCGGAGTTCTTAGAGGATTACTGGTACGCCACCGGGCCCGGGTACGCCTCGGTCCACGCGTCGATCTCACGGAGTTCCGCGAGGCCAAGCAGAACCGCAATAACGTTCGGGCCGCAACGCGCAAAATCTACGCAGCTATCAATGCCCTGGCACCAGCCCAGAGTGAGTCGCCCGCCACGCCGGCACAGACTGGACAACCCTTTGATCATTCGGAGCAATCCCGATGAACGAGTCCGAGCTTTGGCAACGTTATCGAAAGTACCTGTGCGTGTGTGATCAAATCGGCTTACGGCTCGACGTGGGCCGTATGATGTTCGCACCGTCCTTTCTCGACGCCATGGCCGAGCCGATGGCGAAGGCGTTCGATGCTAT
>CBDUZY010000159.1:0-6453 GCA_965371825.1 uncultured bacterium | reverse complement strand
GCCCGACATAGAGGAGAAGTTGAGGGGCCCGTAGCGGGGGGGGTCGAACCATCGCGAAGGTACGGGCCGCGCGCCCGTTTTCGCCCCGGTTGCGTCGGCTGTTTGTCTCCTCTACGCTGTTCCTCCACGGTCCGATGCAGGAGCGGAGGGCGCTGCGTACGACAGCGGTCTTTGACGGCGTATGAACCTCGACGAGCTAAACGAGCGTATCCGGCAGATTGAATCCGAGGTTGCGGCTGCGCTGAGCGGGGTGACCGCGGTCGACGCCGTGCAGACCCTGGAGACGAGCGTCCTGGGCAAGAAGGGTACGCTCGGCTCGCTTATCGCTTCGGTCAAGGAGTATCCGCCCGAGCAGCGCGGCGGGGTCGGCAAGGCGGTCAACCAGGCCAAGGCCCGTGTCAAGAAGGTCCTCGACGGGTACCGGACCGAGCTTCAGTCCGCGGCCGCCGACGCCGAGCAGGCCAGTGCTCGGGCGTACGATCCGACCCTGCCGGGAGCGGCGGAGCCTATGGGCAGCGTGCACCCGGTGACGGCTGTGCAGTGGGAGATCGAGCGCCTGTTCGAGCGGATGGGCTTTACCGTCGAGGCCGGGCCGGAGATGGAAACGGAATACGCCAACTTCGAGGCCCTCAACATCCCGGAAACGCACCCCGCTCGGGACATCCAGGATACGTTCTGGGTGAAGAACGGCATGGTTCTCCGCACGCACACTTCGCCCGTGCAGTACCGCTCGATGCTGAAGTTCGGTGCCCCGCTTCGTGTGATTGTGCCCGGGCGATGCTTCAGGTATGAGGCGGTCGACGCCTCGCACTCGAACACGTTCCATCAGGTCGAGGGGCTGATGATCGACCGGGACATCTCCATGCCCAACCTGATCGCCCTTGCCAAGACTCTTCTGAGGGAGGTGATGAAGCGCGAGGTCGAGCTGCGCGTTCGGCCGGGCTACTTCCCCTTCGTCGAGCCGGGCATAGAGATCGACATGAACTGCCAGATTTGCGGGGGTCGCGGTTGCGCGACTTGCTCGCACTCCGGCTGGATCGAGATCCTCCCCGCGGGCATGGTGCATCCGAACGTGCTGCGGGCGGGTAACATCGACACCGAGGAATTCACGGGCTTCGCCTTCGGCCTGGGGCTGACGAGGCTCGCGATGATGAAGTACGGCATTCGCGATATTCGCGTGCTGAATTCCGGCGACCTTCGGCCGATCGTCTCGCCGCGGCGGCTGGGCGGACCGATCGTCGCCTCACCTGGACCAGACTGACGGCGACTCATGCTCGTATCACTCAACTGGATTCGTGACTTCGTTGATCTGCCCGCTGATCTCGATCCGCGCGAGCTTGCGGAGCGTTTCACGTGCATAACGGCCGAGGTCGACAAGGTCGAGCGCGTCGAGGTGGCTGCCCGCGGGTTGATCGCGGCGCGGATCCAAGCCGTCGCGGAGATTCCCGGGGCATCGAAGCTTCACCTCGTGACCCTTGACGTCGGGCAGGGCAAGACCGTCGAGACGGTCACCGCTGCTCCGGTGCTACCTGTGGGGCGTAACGTAGTCTACGCACCCGAAGGCGGATCGGTTGCCGCTATGCCCACGATCGGCACGGCCAAGGTAGCCGGCAAGACCAGCGTCGGAATGATCGTTCCGGGTGAGGCGATCGGCATCGCGATGGCCGTCCAGGAGGCGATCGTCCTTGACGACTCGATCGCCACCGGTGAGGAGCTGCAGCGCGACCCGTTCGACGATTGGGTTCTGGACATCGACAACAAGTCGATCACGCATCGACCGGACCTCTGGGGCCATTACGGTATCGCCCGCGAGATGGCCGCTATCGTGGGCCGGCCGCTCAAGCCCTATCCGGCGGTGTCGGTCGAGGAGCTCGGTTCACCGGAACTGCCCGAGATTCCGATCTCGATCGCCGATCCGACAGCCTGCCCGCGCTATAGTGGGCTTGTTTTCGAAGGGGTCCCGACCCAGCCGGCGCCCCTGTGGATGCAGTTGCGCCTGGGACACATCGGCATGCGCCCGATAAGCGGTCTCGTCGATCTGACCAACTACATCATGGTGGATCTCGGTCAGCCCATGCACGCTTTCGACGCCGCCCGCGTCGACCGAATCGAAGTGGACTGGGCTCAGGAGGGCGAGCGATTCCGCACGCTCGATGGTGTTAAGCGAAAGCTGGTCGCTAAGGACCTCATGATCAAATGTCAGGGCAAGTCGGTTGCTCTCGCGGGCGTGATGGGCGGGTTGCAGACCGAGGTTAGCGAGGCCACGACCTCGTTGCTGCTCGAGTCCGCCAACTTCGAGCCCGCGACGATCCGGCGGACGAGCAAGCGCCTCGGATTGCGATCCGACGCGAGTGCCCGCTTCGAGAAATCACTCGACCCTACGAACACCGTGTCGGCGATTCGCCGCTTTGTCGAGCTTGCCGGGCCCATGTACCCCGATTTCAGGCTGACCGGGCGGCTGTCGGACAGCTTCCCGTGCCCGCCCGAGCCGGTAACCGTCAGCGTCGATCCAACCCATGTGTCACGGACCATCGGTCGCGAGATACCCGGCGACGACGCGGCTAGACTGCTCGCCCCGCTCGGGTTCGAAGTGACGACCGGCGATTCCAACTGGAACGTTCTCGTCCCGTCGTTTAGGGCGACGGGGGATGTGTCGATCGAGGTTGATATCATCGAGGAGGTGGCCCGCTGCGCCGGGTACGACAAGATCGACCCGGTGATGCCGCTGGTGACGGTCCGGCACTTCCCTCCCAACCGGCTTCATCAACTGGAGCAACGAACGCTCGAGTACTTTGCGACCGCGCACGGCTTTCACGAGATCCACGGTTTCTTGTGGTATGACAAAGCCTGGCTCGAGCAGCTTGGCGTCGACCCGGGCGTGTGCGTGGAGTTGGCGAACCCGGCGGCATCCGGTCTTCACCTGATGCGGCGAACGCTCTTGCCCGGTCTGCTGGGCGCAGTGGCGAGAAACCGATTCCACTTCCCGGCTCTGTCTCTCGTGGAACTCGGCAGTGTGTTCCATCCCGCCGCAGGTCACGACGGCGATCGCGAATTCCGCCACGTTGCCCTCGCCCTCGCCGAGAAACGAAAGGACTCCGCGAGCAGGCTCGACGAGCGCCTTCGAACGGCACTTACCGGTTGGGTATGGAATCAGTTCGGACGCGCCGTCCGCTTCCGCGAGGCAACGGCCGCCCCCCAGCGACCTTGGGAGCATCCCGATAGAACCGCTCGCTTGCTGATTGACGGTACGACGGCGGGGCGGATTAGCGTGGTCGATCTGCCGATGCGGCGGGCGATGGATGACCACCTGGCTGCGTGGTCCATCGTATGGGCGGAATTGTGGCTAAGCCACGTCGAGCACCTGGAACGGGTGAATGAGAGCCGGGGGGCGATCCCCGCCTATCCGCTTGTGGATATGGACTTCTGCATCGTCGTCGCGCGGTCGACACGATACGACGAGATTGTTGCCGGTCTTTCCTCGTTTGAACACGCGCTGCTCCGCAGCATTCGATATGTCAGCAGCTACGAGTCGAAAGCAGACGAGGATCGGCGTAGGGTTACGTTCCGGACCGTCATCGGCGACGAAGCCCGCACGCTGGTCGATGAGGATCTCGACGGGTTCCGCGGTGCCTTCGAGCGGCACGTCACCGACTGCGGTTACGAGATTCTCACGGCCTGACGGCCAGGGAAACCGAACGAGTGCATTCGCTTGGCGAGATTCAACCTGGGTCCGACTGCTTGTGCGAACGGCGTATGACGAAAAGCGTTTCGGATGTCTTGCGATTGCCGGTGCTGTGCCTGTCGGCGCTGTGCCTGCTCGCCCCGGGTTGTTCACACCTGATCGAGCCGAACGGGATAGCGCCGATTCGACGTCATACCGAGCCCGAGTTCGGCGGGCAGTACTTGCTGTACCGTCCGTCCAGCTACGTCCGCGAGCAATCCTGGCCGCTGGTTGTCGTCTGCCATTCCTCATTCCCCGATTCACCGGATGACGAGATCGGCGATTGGGCCTCACTTGCCGAGCGCCACGGTTTCATCCTGGTGGTTCCCAGACTGGAACCCGCGAAGCGATCCCCGTTTCGACGTTCCGACTCCCGGCTCGCCTCGTTCGAAGTGAATGAACGGCACATCCTGGGCACCATTCGCCATGTCCGCGCGGGACACAGCATCTCCAACGACCGAGTGATGATCCACGGTTGGTACCGTGGTGCGGGCCCGGCGTTGTACACGGGACTGCGCCACCCGGGCCTTTTCCGCGCGGTTAGCGTGATGCGCCCACGTCTTGACGGCGATTCTCTGCCTGGACTCTGGACACACATGGATCACAGCCAACCGGTCTATGTGAACTACAACGTCGCCGACGTGATAACCGGAAGGCACAGCCGAAGCTGTGTCGAGTGGCTTCGATCCGTCGGCGCGAACCTCAATACCGACACATTGGGGAAAGCTCGCCGCGGTGACGGTGATCGCGCCGTCGAGTTCTTTCAGCATGTCATCCGCAAGGAGCCCTGGCTTCACATCCGCGCGTTCGCCGAGAGCGCCGATCAGCCGTTGGAAATCCACTTCAAGGTGCAGAGCTCGATCGATCCGACCGGCTTCCGCTGGGACTTCGGCGACGGCGACGAGTCCCTTGTCGCAGCGCCTATCCATTCCTACGACGCACCCGGGACGTATCGAGTCACAGTGACCGTCCGGGATAAAGACGGGTCGGGGGTTGCCCGTAGCTCGGAGCTGACCGTGCCCGACCTGCGAATCCGACCCGTGAGGGCTGAGACCGTCAGCACTCGATAGTCGAGAACGGTCCGTCAGACACTGCATCAAAGTGCGTGTACGCGAGCTTCCCGGGATCGAGCGGCGGACACTGTTAGTCCGGGATGTTCGGCCCGGGCAGGTCCATGTTCCGCGCCAATGTCAGCGGGCCTACTTCCGCCTCGACGGCGTCGAGGATCGCGCAACTGTCCACCAGCTCGCCGATCGCCTCGATGTCCGGATAAAGGGGGCGATCGTCCACGAGCTTGGGCACCTTCGAGCGGATCAAGTCGTAGGCGACGCCGGTTCCCTTACCGGGACGTCGACCCTCGTGAAACTCAAACGCCTGGGCGGCGGACATCATCTCGATTGCCAGCACGGTGCGGACGTTCTTGAGGATCTCCGTACACTTGCGGACCGCGATGGGCCCCATGCTGACGTGGTCCTCTTGATCGGCCGAGACACTGATCGAATCGACCGAAGCGGGATGTGAAAGCACCTTGTTTTCCGAGACAAGCGCCGCGGCAGTGTACTGGGCCACCATCAGGCCGGAGTTCAGTCCTTTGCCCTCGACCAGAAAATCGGGCAAACCGGAGAGGGTTGGGTTTAGCAGGCGGTTGGTGTGCCGTTCGGAGAGATTGGCTACCTCCGACATGGCGATGCAGAGGAAGTCGACGACCATCCCGATTCCCTGTCCGTGGAAGTTGCCGGCTGCGATGTACTTGCCTTCATCACCGAAAAAGAGCGGGTTGTCCGCCGCGGAGTTGACCTCGGTCTGAACGATCCGGCGGACGTGCTCGAGCGTGTCGAACGACGGTCCCAGGATCTGCGGCGTGCAGCGCATGCTGTAGCCGTCCTGCACCTTTCCGTTCTTGTTGGCCATTATCTCGCTGCCGGCGAACAGGCGGAGCAAGTTGGCAGCCACGGCGTTCTGGCCCGGATACGGGCGCACGCGATGCACCAGCGGATCGAACGGGCTCTGGACGGCACGAAGCGCGTCCAGTGTCATGGCGCTGGCGATCACGGCATTCTTGAGGGCCCGCTCGGCGTCGTAGGCTAGCAGTGCGGCGCCTGCGGTCATCATCTGTGAGCCGTTGATCAGTCCGAGCCCCTCCTTGTAGGTCAGATCGGTCGGCTTGACGCCGGCATTCTTCATCGCCTGGGCACCGGACATCAGCTCGCCCTTGTAGTAAGCCCTGCCCTCGCCGAGGGCGACCTCCGCGAACTGTGAAAGCGGCGAAAGGTCGCCGCTGGTCCCCAGCGATCCTTTCTCGTTGACGAAAGGCACCACGCCTTTGTTGATCATGTCGACAACGGTATCGATCAAGCAGACCCGCACTCCGGAGTAGCCCTTGGCAAGAGTGTTCGCCCGGCAGGTCATCGCCGCCCTGACGACGTCCTCGGGTTGCGGATCTCCCGTGCCGGCGGAGTGACTGTAGACGATGCGCCGCTGAAGCTCGGCGCTTTGGTCAGGCGTGATTCGGATGCGGGCGAACTCGCCGATGCCGGTTGTCACGCCATAGATCGCGGCGCCCTCCGCGACGCTGCGCTCGATTAAGTCGCGCGAACGCTGCATCTTCGCCCGGGCTTCGGGTGACACGGACACCTTCGCCCCGTTTCGGGCCACGTCACGAATTAGCTCGATTGAGAGCGAGTTTCCGTCGAGTACGACCTCCATCAACTCATCCTTTCCGCACGCGTCAA
>CBDUZY010000158.1:0-6496 GCA_965371825.1 uncultured bacterium | reverse complement strand
CTTCCAGTGGCTTCGCACAGACGAACTCGGATCGGTTCGCGAGGACCCCGAGGTCATGGCCGAGGTCGGCCGAGAGGTCGCCGACATCGCCGCGTATCTATTCTCATTTGCGAGCACCATGGGGATTGACTTGTCGTCGGCGCTCGCCGAGAAGATGCGATTAAACGCCGTGAAGTACCCGGTTGAGAAGTTCCGCGGGAAGTACAAGTAGGACCGACTTAATATGCCGTGCGTGTTCGGGCAGCATGGCGCGGGCTGCGTGATTCAGGACTGTGATGTCTGACGACGTTGTCATCACCGGAATGGGGATCGTCTCGCCGATCGGCTGCGGTGAGGCCGCCTTTGGGGATGCACTCTGCAACGGGCGCAGCGGCGCCGCCGAGGTCACCGGTTTCGACGTCAGCGAGCTTCCGCGCAAGATCGCCTGTCAGGTCAAGGAGCCGATCGAAGGTGACGAGGGGCTAGGCCGGGCGTCAAAGCTCGCCGTCGCGGCGACGCGCGAAGCGACTGCGTCTGCCGGGCTGGACCTTGCCGACCTGGAGCGATGCCGAGTCGCGGTGATCGTCGGCACGACGATGGGCGAGACCGAGTTCATCGAGGAGCGTCTCGACGCCCCGCAGGATGAGTGGCTCTCCGAGGAGCACCTGAAACGAATCGCGTCAGGCCGCCCAGGATCGATCGCGGGGAATGTGCTGGCGAGATTGACCGGGGGCGGAGCGGGTCCCCCATCCGCGGGTGCCCCATCCTTTTCGGAGAAAAGGGTGGGGGACGGATCCTCTGCGGTCGACCTGTACGGCGCATGTGCGGCAGGCAACATGGCCATTGCATCCGGACGTCAGCAGCTTCTCGACGGTCGGTGCGACGTCGCGATCGTCGGCGGCGCGGACGGTTTCAGCCGGCTCGCCTTCATCGGCTTCATGCGACTTCGCGCGATGACCACCGAGGTCTGCCGACCCTTCGACGAGCGGCGCGACGGGCTCCTGGTGGGGGAGGGCGGTGTCATGTTCGTCCTCGAGCGCGAGTCGACCGCTCGGGCCCGCGGTGCACCGATCCGAGCACGCGTGCTCGGGGCCGCCGCGGCTTGCGAAGACTACCACCCCACTAGGCCCCACCCCGAAGGCGACGGACTGACGCGGGCGACTCTGGCAGCCCTTCGGGACGCGAGGCTCGATCCCTCCGACATCGATTACGTCTGTGCCCACGGCACTGGCACTCCGCAAAATGACGTGATCGAGGTAGCCGTGATGCAGAAATGTTTCCCGGACGGCGTTGCGTTCAGCTCGATAAAGGGATTGACGGGCCATCCAATGGGTGCGGCCGGGGCAATGGAAGCAGCCGCGTGCGTCTTGAGCCTCGAGAACCAAAAGTTGATCCCGACGTGGCATCTCGATAACCTGCTCCAGCCGTGCTCGCTCGACGCGGTGCGTGGCGCTGTCCGAGCGGAAAAGATCGGCTTCGTACTAAACAACTCGGCTGGATTCGGCGGGTACAACAGCAGCCTGGTCCTCGGCGCGGTCTGAGCCGAACGATGCCGAGGATCGGTCTTGGACGAGCCGGCGGGGGCGTCCGCTACCTCATTAGGATCGGATTGTGGATAAGACACACGACACGGTCGTAATCACCGGCCTCGGTCCGGTCACAAGCGTTGGAGTTGGCTGCGATGAGCTGTGGTCGGCGCTTGCAGGCGGCAGGACCAACGTTCAGCGCCGTGGCCTGACTGTCGACGCCGGCAGAGTCGAGGAGCTTCCGCTTGCGGCGATGCCTCCGGCTGATCAGGTGCGGGGCCTGGACCCCCACATGGACTTCCTGTCGGCGCAAGGTTGCGAGGGCTACCGAGACCTCGGCTATTCGCTGCTGGCAATGGAGCTTGCCATTGCCGAGGCGAAACTCGAGTACGACCGCGAGGACAACTCGATCGGGCTCGTGCAGGCCTTCGAGGCTCCGGGTGTCGAGGGGACAGTGGGCCGGTTGTTCGAGATGCTTTCGGGGCCGCCACCCACCGACGGACCGCCTCCGGTTTACGAGATGCTGGCACGGTCGTTCTACGCGATGCAGCCGTTCCTCTTTGTGCACCTTGCGGGGAAGGCCTTCGGGTTGCGCGGCTTTTCGACGAGCGTACACAATGCGTGCACGTCCGGGGCATTCGCGATCGAGGTCGCCGCTCGGCAGATTCGCTCCGGCCAGACGGATGTGATGGTCGTCGTCGGGGGCGAGGCCTTTGAGACAGGCGTCCGCCTCGAGTGGTTCCGCAGGCTGGGCATGTACGCAAATGAATCAACTGACATGCGCCCGTTCGACACCGAGTCATCGGGGTTCTACGCCGGCGAGGGGGCTGGGGCGATCGTGCTCGAGTCAGGTTCACACGCCAAGCGGCGCGGCGCGGCGGTGTGCGCAGAGTACGCGGGCGGAGGATTCGCCCATCAGGCTTGGAAGCAGACCGTTCCCGACGTGCGATCCGCTAGACTGCGCGATGCGATTATCCAGGCATGTCGGCGGTCCGGCATCGCCCTGGCCGATGTCGATCTTGTGGTACCACACGGTGCGGGGACACAGCTCTCGGACGGGTACGAGGCTACCTGTCTGGGGCAAGCTATCGAGCGCGGCGAAACGGCGGACGGCAACCACCAAGCAGACACCGTTGCGACCGTGTTCAAACCCTATGTCGGGCACATGCTCGCGGGCAACGGGATCATCGAGACCGTTTGTGCCCTACTTGCAATGAAACAAGGAACCGTGCCCGCGACGCCCAACTCGCACGCCGACCGGATCCGTTTGCCCGTGCCGCTCGTCACGACACCGCTGGCCCGCAACATCGACACGGTGCTCAAGCTCTCCACGGGATTCACCGGCCACGACGCGGCGTCGATATTCCGACACGTTAGCCAGACCTAGCGCCGGGCCGCCGCGGAACCGCAAGCTCTATTGTGGTCGGACCTCCGAAGTCCGCGTCGGCGGTTACAAGTGCGGTGACGTTCTCGAAACCGTCCTGTTGATTGAAGGCTCCCGGTTCAGCCGGGCGGACGATAACGACATTCGGATCACGGGTATCGATCCAAGGCACGTCACACCCCCAAACGGCACCGATGGCGGCGGCCACCGTCGCGGCTCCAGACGCCGCAAGGCAGTGCCCGATCCGGTCGTCGATGAAGACAGCTCCCGGATACCGGCGGCCCGCGGTCGAAACGATCCGGTTCGCCGCGTCAGTTGTCGGGTGCGTCAAGTCGCACGCGCCCGTGTGATCCGGAATCATCGCGAGGACGCTCGCCCCGCGCCTTTCCGCATTCCCGAATCGTTCCATCGTGAACACACAGGCTCCCTCACTGAGTGCCTTGCCTGCTTCATTAAGGGCGCGTGCGAGCGGCTCCGAGATCGACTCGACACCTCCGGCGAAGACCACGTCCGCCGCCCCGGTCCTCAGTAGCGAGCAGCCTTCGATGATCGCCGCCAGACCGGAGGCGGCGCCGCAGGCGAGTGTCGTGTTCGGACCCCTAATACCGAACGTCCGTGCCAGCGCCCCGGCGATGTAGTTGCCCACTGTCTGCGGGAATCGGATGGGGCTGACAAAGCGTGTGGACTGTTCGCGAACGTCTTCGGCGAAATCGATCATGCCGAGTTGTCCCGCGAGCGCACAGCCGAGGACCATTCCCGTGCGGGCGCCGGCAACGGTATCAGGCTCCAGATCCGCGCTCCGGCGAGCGAGGTCCAGTGCGACTGCCGCGATCCACACGCCCCGGTCCCGCTTACACTCGGCTGGCAGATCGGTGAAATCGGCCAGTACGTCATCGGGAACGTTCCAATGGGAGCCCCGCTCGGGCGCCGTTGTTCGTCGGCCGGCGAGTCCTCTCAGAACGTCGTGAATCGCACCGGCAGCGAACGGAGTCACCCAGCCGCACCCCGAGATAACCACCGTATCTTCGTTCAACTTGACCATCATTCTGTCATCCGCTCCGTGTCCGTACGGCCCACGGAAGCTGAATGTGCAGTGTACCGCAAGGCGGCGGGAAGACGAGCGACACGATACTTACTGGCCAATCTCGGGCCCGTCCGGTAGACTGTCGGGCATTGGCGTGGACAACTCGATCTCAGGTCATTCTGAAAGGAAGGTGCGATTATGTGTAGCCTGCGAAGGCCTATCGTGATGGGTGTTGTACTGTCGGTGGCGGCCGTGCTGACCGGCTGTGCCGCGCCGAAAATAGATTTCGCGCAGATCCATCGTCCGCCGAGAGCTGCCGAACTGGACGCCTACGACGTTTTCGTGGGTTCGTGGACGTGGACGGCCGAGATGGCCAACGTCGACGGACCGGACAAGAACTGGACGGGGTCGGCCGAGTGGAAGTGGGCCCTCGACAAACGCTGCCTTGAAGGCACCCTGACCGCGACGACGGATAGCGCCAGCTTCGAGGCGGCGGGCGTTTGGAGTTGGCACCCGAAGACTCGAAAGTACATCTGGTGGATGTTCAATAACTGGGGCTACCCGCAGCAGGGGTCGGCGACGTACGACGATTCGGACAGGTCGTGGAGCATGAAGTACAAGAGTGTCGGGCTCGACGGAACTACCAGCTACGGCAGCTACAACATGAGCGTGGTGGACGAGAGCACCCTCGAGTGGCGGGTGGACGAGTGGGCCGACCCCCTCCACACCATGAAGAAGATGGAGATGACCGGGACCTATAAGCGTCGTTAGCAGCGTGCGACATCGCGGTTACGGAATGTGCTGGCGGGTCGGCGGGATGCCGATACTTCGGCAGCGACGAGCGCCTGGGGGGAAGCCTCGCCGGGATCGGTGTGACCGTCACACACCGGTCACGTGGCCCCGTGGGCGAGCGTCCTTATTGGCCATGCGTGAAGAGTCTAGGTAAACTCCGCGAATGAAATCCTACAAACACGTCGCGGTCCTTGCGGCACTGGCATCGTGGCTGTTGTCGGTCGGGTGCGAGCGAAAGCCCGACCCTGCGCAGCTAGCCGGGCACAACGTCCTATTAGTTACTCTCGATACTACGAGGGCCGATAGGCTCGGATGCTACGGTTACGGCAAGGCCCGCACGCCGGTATTGGACGGTGTCGCCGCACGCGGCACCTTGTTCGAGCAGGCCTTCGCCCAGGTCCCCCTGACTCTCCCGTCGCACTCGTCGATCATGACGGGTCGCTATCCGCGCGAACACGGCGTGCGCGACAACGCACGCAACGCCCTGAGCGATGCCCATCCAACGCTTGCGGCAACCTTCAAGGATCACGGTTACCGGACGGCGGCCTTTGTAGCGAGCTTTGTGGTCGACTCGCGCTTCGGGATCGATCGAGGCTTCGAAGTCTTCGACGACGACATGGGGGACGTAGAACCGGGGACGCAGCCTACGAAGTGGCAGGTTCCTGCGAATGTGGTGACGGATCGGGCGCTATCGTGGCTTGACGGCGACCAGAAGAAGCCGTTCTTCTGCTGGGTTCACTACTACGATCCTCACGACCCCTACGAACCGCCGGAGGAATTCCAGGGCCCGGACATACTCCCCTATGACGGCGAGATCGCGTTCGTCGACACCCAGGTCAAGAGGCTGTTCCACTGGTTGGATTCCAAGGGCGTAGCGGACCGCACCCTCGTGGTCGTCGTTGGCGACCATGGCGAATCGTTCGGTGAACACGAGGAGCGCGGACATACCAACTTCCTCTATGAGACCAATCTCCGCGTTCCATTGTTCTTCGTCCACCCCAAGGTCGTTCCGTCCGGTAAGCGGGTCAGTACTGTTGTCGAAGCCCTCGATGTCTTTCCAACGCTCGTCGACCTCTTCGGATGGGACCTGCCGGACGACCTGCTCTCGCGTTCCCTCGCGACGGTTTTCGCAGGCGGAACACTCGAGGACGGCGAATCGTACGGCGAGAGCCTCTACGTGTTCAACTCGTACGGGTGGGCGGAGCAGCGCAGCCTGACGACCGCACGATGGAAGTACATTTCTTCAACTAGACCGGAACTGTTCGACCGGCAGGCCGATCCTGACGAGTCAGACAGTGTAGCCGCGGAGAATCCGGGTATCGCCCGTCGAATGCGCCAGATTCTGGAGGCGCGCTTTGAGTCCATCACACCCGGCGAGGCCGACGCAGCCGAGCTCAGTGCGGAAGAGATTAGTGCCCTGAGGACGCTGGGCTACACGGGCTCGGTGACTGATCTTGCCCCCCAAGCGGAGGTCTTTCTCTCGGAAGGCCTTCGTGATCCGAAGGACATGACCGACGTGTTGAAGCGCCTGTCCCTCGCCAGGGTGCTAATGGAGCAGGTGCAGAAGCCGGAGGACTACGCTCTCGCCATCCCTCTTCTCACTGATATCACCGCGGAGAGCCCGAACACGCACCTCTTTCGCCATATGCTGGCCACGTGCTATTTGAAGGCGGGACATCCCGAGGGGGCGTTGCCTGTGGCGGAGAGGGCGCTCGGGATTGACGGTAATGATGCTACCGCGGTCATGCTCAAGGGCGAGGCACTCCTGGGGCTCGAGAAAAAGGAGGAGTC
>CBDUZY010000157.1:0-6538 GCA_965371825.1 uncultured bacterium | reverse complement strand
TACCGATTGTTCTCAGCCGACAAGAAGTTCGACTCCGTTCGGGCCGCTCGCGTCAACAAGGTGAAGATTCCCCAGAACACGGTCAACTGGAAGAACCGTGCGATGAGACCCGAGTCGGAACTTAGCGCCGTCACTCGCAAATGGATGATCGAGAAACCTCAGTTGATTGCCAGGGCAATGGTTTTGGCCAATGAAACTCTGTTCGTTGCCGGTCCGCCCGATGTCGTGGACGAGGAGAATATCTGGGGACGCACTCTTGAGCCGGAGGTACAGGCAAAGCTTAAGGCCCAAAGCGCCGCTCTTGAAGGGCAGAAGGGTTCTTTGCTCTGGGCCGTATCGGCTGCCAACGGCGAGAAGCTTGCCCAGTACGAACTCGAAAGCGTGCCGGCCTGGGATGGCATGGTCGCCGCTAACGGCAAGCTTTATCTTTCGATGAAAAACGGTCGAGTATTGTGCATGGTGGGTAAGTAAATGAGGAACTCCATAACACGAAGACGATTCCTGAAGATCGGCGCCGCTGCGGCGACGGCGGTATTTGGCAGCCGGGCCGGTTTGTTGCCGGCATCGCAGGGCTTGGGTGCAAAAGGTCCTCGACCTAACGAGAACGTATTGTTTATTGCCGTCGATGATCTGAATCATTCTCTCGGATGTTACGGGCACTGGGTCGTCAAGTCTCCCAATATCGACAAACTGGCTGCACGCGGCATCCGCTTTGATCGAGCTTACTGTCAGTTCCCCGTGTGTAATCCGAGCCGGACGTCTCTTCTTACCGGCTTGCGACCTGATACTACGGGCGTCTTGAACAACAATACTGCGTTTCGGTCGAAGCTTCCGGATGTTGTTACTCTGCCGCAGTTGTTCCGCGAGAACGGATACTTCACGGCTCGCGTGGGAAAAATCTTCCACGCACGCACGGAGACGGACGATCCCAAGGCCTGGGACTCGAAGTTCGACCCGAAAGGCACGTCTCGGGGCAATAAGGGACAAGGGAGAAATCTCACTGGCGGTAGCATCAAATGGTGCCGATGGCTTGCCGCAGACGGAGACGACGAGGATCAGCCCGACGGTCAGATAGCCGCCGAGGCGATCGATCTGCTGGAACGGCATCGCGATGACCCGTTCTTTATCGCGGTCGGATTTCACAAACCGCACGATCCGTTTGTTGCGCCTAAGCGATATTTCGACTTCTATCGACTGGAGCAAATGGAACTGGTTCGCGATCCTGCCGACCGGTCCGGCGAGCATCCCCAGTCAATCGGCAGCGGTTGGAAAAAGGACTTCGACCGTTTCACCGACCGTGAGCGGCGCGAGTTCATGCGCGCCTACTATGCCGGGATTTCATTCATAGATGCCCAGGTGGGCAAGCTCATGGCCGCGATGGATCGCCTTGGGCTTTGGCGCAACACGACCGTTGTGTTCTTCAGCGACCACGGTTATCAACTCGGAGAGCACGGCTGGTGGAACAAGAACACCCTGTATGAGCAGTCGGCCCGCTCTCCCATGATTGTAGTGACGCCGGAGATGACAAGGGGCGGCACAGGTTGTTCGCGGATCGTGGAATTTGTGGATATCTACCCCACGCTCGCCGATCTGCACGGACTGCCTGCGCCCGGCAATCTTGAAGGAACCAGTTTCAAACCGCTGCTGAGCAATCCGAATCTGCCGTGGAAGAAGGCGGCGTTCACACAGGTTCAGCGCGGCGCGATAGCCGGACATTCCGTGCGAACGGACCGCTGGCGCTACACGCAATGGGACCGCGGCAAACTGGGCGCGGAGCTGTACGATCACGACAGTGACCCGGGTGAGTACTACAACCTCGCGAGCAATCCCGAGCACGCCCGGACGATTGAAGAGTTGAGGAAGATGTTGCGACAACCATAACGAAAGGATTCGTACCATGAAAAAGATCAGATAATCGAGCTGACCCGCAGGCAATATCGCTAAACAACGCCCATGAAGGAGACTCATTCATGACCGGTCGCAAAGCTGTACTGATAATTGCTGTGACACTCTCTTTTTCGCACGTTGTTTCTGCCACTGATTCGCAGAGGATAAGAGTCCCATCTCCGAGTGGAAATGTGGTCGCAACCATCCGATTGTCCTATGGCAGCCAAACTGCGAAGATAGGACATCTTGACTACAAAGTCGACTATGCAGGCAGAGAGGTGATTCCGTACTCCCCTCTCGGCATTATTCGGGCCGACCAGGAGTTTGCCGACAACCTGAGATTCGCTGCGGCCACGAAACCACGTCAGGTGAACGAGACTTACATAATGCCTCACGGCAAGCGGCGCATTTGCCGCGATCATTACAACGAATCAGTTGTCAAATTGCGGAACAAGAGCGAGGCTAAGCTTGAATTGATAGTCCGCGCATACGATGACGGCATCGCGCTGCGGTATTACTTCGGCGAGAGCAGCGACGAAACCTATACCGTCACGAAAGAGCTGACCGGCTTCCAACTGCCCGCCGGGGGCAAGGTTTGGCTGCATCCGTATGACAAGGCGACGAAGTACACGCCGTCCTATGAGACCTACTACTCCAATGGCGTTCCCGTCGGAACACCATCACCGAATGAGGAAGGTTGGGCCTTTCCCGCACTCTTCCAGAACGCCGGCGCTTCCTGCTGGGGCCTGATCACCGAAGCGGCGACTGATCCGACATATTGTGGTTGCAGACTCGAACAAAACGCCGCCGACGGTCTGTACCGCATACGGTTCCCGAATGAGGCTGAGGGTAATTACACCGGCCAGATCAATCCGTCATCGAGTTTGCCCTGGGCCACCCCCTGGCGCGTGATCATACTCGGTGAGTCACTCGGTACTATTGTTGAGTCCACGCTCGTGGCCAATCTCAACCCGCCCTCCATCGTCGAGGATACCTCATGGATCAAACCCGGCCGGGCTTCGTGGAGCTGGCTCTTCGACCACGACAGCCCGCAGGACCACGACAAGCTTCGCCGATGGATCGATTTGGCTGCCACGATGGGTTGGGAATACTCCCTGATCGACGCCAACTGGACCATCATGAAGAACGGCACCATTCACGATCTCATAGCCTACGCCAACGAGAAAGGCGTCGGCCTGCTGCTCTGGTACAACTCGGGCGGCCCACATAACCAAGTCACCGAGAAGCCCCGCGGCACGATGTTGCTCAGGGACGTCCGCCGCTTCGAATTCGCCCTGCTCAAGAAATGGGGCATCAAAGGTGTGAAGATCGACTTCTTCCAGTCCGACAAGCAGAACATCATGCAACTCTATCACGACATTCTGAAAGACGCCGCCGACTTCGAGATTATGGTCAATTTTCACGGCTGCACGCTGCCCCGCGGCTGGTCCCGGACGTATCCGCACCTGATGACGACCGAAGCGGTCAAAGGCGAGGAATGCTACAGTTTCGACAGGCGGTACCCGAAGATGGCCCTCGCGTACAACACGATAATCCCTTTCACCCGCAACGTTGTCGGCTCCATGGACCAAACGCCCGTGATGTTCTGGGACAACAGATACCCACACCTGACAAGCTACGCCCACGAACTCGCCCAGGCCGTCGTTTACGAATCCGGCTGGATCCACTTCGCCGACGGCGTCGAGGCTTACCTAGAACTGTCCGAAGCGCCGAAGCAACTCCTCAAGGATGTCCCCACCGCCTGGGACGATACCAAATTCCTGGCAGGCTTTCCCGGCAAGTACGTCGTCCTTGCTCGCCGCAAAGGCGATCAATGGTTCATCGGCTGTCTATCCGGCGAAGCGACAACGCGCAGACTCGACCTCGATCTCAGCTTCTTGGGCGCCGGCGCCTATGCAGCCACCATCATCACCGACGGTCCCGAGCCACGCACGTTCAAGACATCCGGCCGAACCATCACCGCATCCGACCGGCTCAAGATCACAATCCGCAAACACGGCGGCTTCGTCGCACACCTCAAGCCATCACGCTAAAACTGTTTCTCCTACTGCGTCCACCCGGGCACCGATACCGTTGCCTGGTAGTTCGAGTAGTTGTAGAGCGGATTGCGTTGCGGCGCATACAGCCGGCCCCGTTTCGGGTTGTCGTCCTGCGTGTAGACCCACAATTCGTACGGGTCCCACACCACCACCTCGTCGCGGCAGTCGCCTGTGGCGTCCAGCACGGCGTTGCACTCGTAGGGGTGACCGTCAGCCGGAAATTGCACGACCCGCCGTCCGAGGCCGTCGTACATACCGCCCTCGGTCACATCGGGTGACAGCACGAAGAATTCCTCGCTCTTTCCGGTCCAGTTGATAGGAAGACACATGCTGCCGTGCTGGACCGGTTCAAAATCGTAATACCGCTCGCCGTGCGAATCGAAATAGTTGATGATGCCCTGGTTGCCCCAGAAATTGATGCTGACTATCTCAAGACCCGGTAGATCGTCCCGGAGATTGGCCACCGCCGGGTTCTGTACGTGACCGAAAAAGTGACGCTTGAGCACGTTGCCTTTGAGGTCCGTGTAGAAGGCCCCGGCGTCGCTGGCCGCGTAGAAAATGATTGGCTCGGCGCCCTCGTTGAATCTTGCGATTGCAACGCCGTCAGCGTGGTCCTTGATCTTGCTGTCCAGAGACCACAGCTTTGTCCCGTCGTCGTCGAACATCGAATAACCGATAGCGATCTCATCCTTACCGTCATTGTCGATGTCGTAGGCGAAGGGGTAGTGCCCCGTGTTGCATTGGCCGCTCCACATCACCTCGAACCTGTCGTTCATCGCCCAGATGTGGCGGTAGCGGTCTTTGAAAATGATGTCGCGGTCCTGCCCGAGCCCGCGCAGATCGCAGAAGAAAAGCGAGTCACCCAGGATACGAGGGAAAATGTTATGTGCGCCGTGATCGCCGGGCGGCTTCAAGGGCGTGGCTCGGCGGTACTTGATCTCGCCCGTCGCGCCGTCGGCGGCGATGATTTCCTGGTTCATGCAGTAGACCACTTCGTTCTTGCCGTCGCCGTCGATGTCGTGGATTTGAAAGCCCACGTCGTTGGTCAGGTGGTTCTTCCAGCCGTCCGGTTTGCCCTTTTGCCAGAGCATCTTTCCGTCCAGGTTGACCGCTGTCAGACAGCTCAACTCGCTGTTGCGGTCCTTGGCGCCGTGATGGAGCACCTGCCCGAACAGAACGTCGATCTCGCCGTCGGCGTCCAGATCGCCGAACCGCAGGTTGCGCCCGACGCCGTAATCGGAAATGGAGAACTTCTTCCACACAACCGGCTTGGGATTGGCCGCCTGGAGTTTTGCTTCTTGGCTTCTCTTGGCCCTGACACGTTTTCTCACTCGTTTTACTTCTTCGTCGCTGGCGGTCACCTTCACGAAACTGTATCTGGTCGGAACGTCGGCAGTCAGCCCAACCTTGCCTTCGGCAAAGGTTGAATCCGTCGCTTCCAGAACGAGGCCGTCGCCGAGTTCGGCGCGGATGCGGTTGCCTTCGATGCGAATCGTTGCCGTGAGGAATTCGCCCGGCTTCGGTGCGAATTGCCGCTCAGCCAGAATCTTCTCGTCGGGTTTGTGAAAAGCTGTGGCATGGTCGACGACTTTCAGGATCGCTCTGGGGCCTTTGACGCCGAAAAAGTAATAGCACCGGTCGTTGCGATAGCGAAACGCTATGCCGCTCTGACCCTTATCCGACTCGGGAGCGAAGCGCGCCGAAACCGTGTAGTCTTTCCAGAATTCGCTGCCCTTCGTCACGGTGCATACGAAGGGGTGCGAGTGTGTGCGTCTGTAGTGGATCGTCTGCGAGAGCATCGCGTCACCGTCCTCGGCGATCACCCACCAGGCGCGCTGCTCGGGTATTCCAGGGGTGAAACAGGAGACGACCCAGTTGCCCTGCGGCGCGGTTTCGTGCACGTAGTGGTATTCGGCATGAGCGCCGATGACGCCCGCCGAGAACATGCCGGGTCGCAGTCCGTCAAAATCATCGTCGAGCAGCATGGCTGACTTACCGACTGTCGAACTGTAAAGAACGGCAACAACGCCCAATAAAACGACACTTATGATCTTATTCATAGTTCGTCAGATGACCTCCACTTTATCGTTGGTTTTCTTCTGCCAGGTCCGGATCTTCTCGGTCAACCTCGCAATCACAGCCTCGTGTTTTCCGGAATCGTACAGATTCGTGGTTTCGTAAGGGTCGTCGCTCAGGTTGAACAACTGGCACTTGTCCTCTTTGCTCAGACACAGTTTCCATCGGTCCGGAGAAACTACAGTCCGGACTCTCGGCGTTGTATTCCACTCGATGAACACGTGATCCTCGGCAATTTTGCCGCCCTTAACAAGCGGGATCAGACTCTGTCCCGGCAAGTTCTCTGCGGCCTCGCTGCGGCCCATCAACTCCAACAGCGTCGGAACCAGGTCGATCTGGCTGACCGGCTGGGCGACTACGCGCTGCCTGCGTCCCATCGCCGGGACGCGCATCAGCCACGGAATCCGCGCCGACTCTTCGTACATCAGGCCCTTCTCCACCAAATGGTGCGAGCCCATCATGTCGCCGTGATCGCTCGTGTAGACAACGATAGTGTCGTCCGCCAGATCAAGTTG
>CBDUZY010000156.1:0-6545 GCA_965371825.1 uncultured bacterium | reverse complement strand
CGGGGCGGTGGCGATATTGTACTTCCTGCTGGCGGCCAACTTCCTCGGGGCGATTCAGTTGATTATCTACGCCGGCGGAACGCTCATACTGCTGGTCTTCGGCGTTATGCTCACCAGCAAGTCACCCTGGGCGAAGTTCGAGTGCGGCAAAGGTGAGCAGGCGCTTGCCGGCGTCGTGTGCGGCGCCTTGCTGTTTTGCCTGTGCGCGGTTCTCGGGCGGACGGTCTGGGCGGACGTAGAGCAGGTCGTTCCGGGAGCGTCGGTGGCGGCGATCGGTGAACAGCTTCTCACGACGTACCTCGTGCCGTTCGAGGTTGCGGGCGTGCTGCTCATGATCGTGATGGTCGGGGCGGCCCACCTCGCCAGGCAGGAGAAGTGACGGTCATGGTGACGATCGGTTTGACGCATTACTTGTTCGTCGCAGCCGTGCTGTTCACCGGTGGTCTGTTCACCATGATGACCAAGCGGAACGCGATCGGGATTCTGATCGGCGTGGAGCTGGTTCTCAACAGCGCGAGCGTAAACCTGATCGCGTTCGACCGTTATCTCGGTCCGGGTCGTTTGGACGGACAGATCACGGCGATATTCGTTATCGTGCTGGCCGCCGCCGAGGCGGCGCTGGCTGTGGGTATATGCATTAATCTGTACAAGAACCTGGCGACGGTGGATGTCGATCGGGCGAACGCACTGCGGGGATAGGGAGGAGTACATGGAGTGACCGACTGGAAAGTCGGTCCCACAGGCGACGGACTGGAAAGTCGGCCCCACAAACGGTTATGACGAACCACACGTATGAAATCCTGTTAGCACTCGGTGTCCTGTCGCCGATGCTCAGCTTTTGGATCCTGGTGTTTTGGGGTCCCAAGCTGGGCAAGCCGCTGGCCGGTTGGACCGCCGTGGTGCTCGGCATGGGCGTCCCGCTCCTGCTGGCTACGTACGTTCTGATCGGCTGGTCGGGGGCGGTCAGTGACGGCACCTCGGCGGAACTCACCGCGAACGCTTACCGGTATCACTGGGCGAACCTGGGCACGGTGCCGGTGATGCTGGGCGTCAAGCTCGATTCGCTCACCGTGGCTATGTACTTCATGGTCGCTCTCGTTGCGTTCCTGATCTTCGTCTTCAGCATCGGATACATGTCCGGCCACAGCGACGAGGTGGACGGGCAGTCCAAGTACAGCCGCTTCTTCGCCTATCTGTCGCTGTTCGGGTTCAGCATGTTGGGGCTGGTGATCAGCAGCAGCCTCCTGTTTCTATTCGTTTTCTGGGAGCTGGTGGGTGTCTGCAGCTACCTGCTGATCGGGTTCTACTTCGACAAGGCTTTCGCATCGCACGCGGCGATCAAGGCGTTCGTCACCAACCGCATCGGCGACTTCGGCTTTCTGATCGGGCTGATGTTGGTGTTCTACCAGCTTGGCACGTTGGACCTGGATCAGGCGGCGATCAACTTCGCCGAGCAGCACGCGGCCGGCACCGGCATCTTCGCCAGCGGTTTCACGCTCTTCGGCTGGTCGCTGGCGACGATCATGGGCATCGGGTTGTTCTGCGGGGCGATGGGCAAGAGTGCCCAGTTCCCGCTGCACGTATGGCTGCCCGACGCGATGGCGGGTCCCACGCCGGTGAGCGCATTGATCCACGCGGCCACGATGGTCGCAGCCGGTGTGTACCTGGTCGCCCGGGTGTTCCGGCTGATGACGCCCGATGCCCTGATGTTCATCGCGGTGATCGGGTGCCTGACGCTGACACTGATGGCCCTGATCGCCATCGTGCAGGTGGATATCAAGAAGTGCCTGGCGTACTCCACGCTGTCGCAGCTCGGCTACATGATCTTCGGCCTGGGGTGCGGGGCGTGGATCGCAGCCTTGTTCCACCTGATCATGCACGCGTTCTTCAAGGCTATGCTCTTCTTGTGCTCGGGCCAGGTGATCGAGGGCTGTCATCACGAACAGGACATGCGGAAGATGGGCGGGCTCCGCTCGAAGATGCCCGTTACGTGCTGGACCTTCTTCATCGGCGTGCTGGCGATTTCGGGTGCGGGCATAGCCGGGACGTCGATCGGTCTGGGCGGTTTCTTCAGCAAGGACGAGATCCTGGCTGTCGCCTACACACGGGCGTTCGAGTGGGACTACGACAAGCATTTGGAGCACGGCGGGCACGATTCTCACGCCGGTATCGAACCGGGTGAAGATCGCGTAGTGAGGCTGGCTGCGTTCAAGGATGTGACCGGTGTCGCCGACTACACACGCCCGGGCCGGCAGGAAGTAGGCCATCAACCCGAGGAACGCACCATCGAGCGGGGTGAGGCGGGCGAGATTCCGGACGGTAAGATTGTCGTCGGCGGGGCGATTCGAGGAGTTCATTCCTCGCATGAGCCGGAAGAGGGCGCTGCACATTCCACAGGCGACGATCACCACGGGGCGACGGGGATTGCGGCGATCTTTGCCGGTATTGGGAAGTTGCCGAAGTGGATGTTCTGGTGTGCGATCATCACGGCCTACGTGACGCCGTTCTACATGATGCGGGCGTGGTGGTTGACCTTCATGGGCAAGCCGCGCGACAAGCATGTGCACGATCACGCCCACGAGATTCCGCTGATGTACGTGCCGCTGATCGTGCTGGCGGTCGGGACGGTTTTTACCAGCTACTTCCTTTTCCGGCCGCTGATCGCGGATGCAGCCGCGGCGGCAACGGCTGCATCGTCGGTCCTGGCGACTAGCGGCGCAGTCCACAGCGAGGCAATGAAGGCAGCGCACAACTGGCTTGTGTACGGCGTCGGCGGGGCGTTCATCGTCGGGTTCGCCCTGGCGATCGCGATCTATGGCCGGGGTCTGGCGATGGCGGAGAGCATAAGGAGGCTGCCGATCGTGTCTTCGCTGCACACGTTGCTGGTGCGGAAGTACTATTTCGACGAGGTTTACGATCTCGTTCTGGTCAAGGGATGTGTGTTCGTTGCCCGGGTCGCCCGGTTCATCGACACGTGGTTTGTCGACCTGCTCTTCAACCTCGCAGCCAGTGCCACGGAGCGGCTCGCGGCGTTTTCCGGGTTGATCCTCGACAACCATGGTGTCGACGGCATCGTTAACGGGATCGCGAAGTCGTCGATCGACTTTGGACACGTGGTGCGGACGCCGCAGACCGGGCGAATTCGCAACTACGTTATGTTCGCCGCGGGCGTGGCCACGATCGTGCTGATCGTGCTGTTGTACTTCGGTTCGTATGCGAGCGAAGCGGTGGCGTCGGCCGGTCCGGCGACGAGTGGTTGAGTGAGACGGCGCCGGTCCGGACGGGTGGCGCCGAGATGATAAGGTGAGGTCGTCGCCTGCGAGCGGCGACACCGCGCGGTTGAGAAGAAGACTTAGCGATGGACAACATTCTTAGCTGGATCGTGTTTCTTCCGATGATCGGGGCGATCCTGTGCTTGCTTGTACCCAAGAAGCAAGTGCGGGCGGTCGCCCTGTTCGCGACGCTGGTGACCTTCCTGGTGTCGCTGCTGCTTTTCGGGACGTTCTTCGGCGGCGGCGAGGATCCGACGGCGGTCTTCGGCAGTAGTTACGGCACGCTGCATCACGTGGAACGGGCGACCTGGATCTCTCTGCCGGACAAGCTGAACATCGAGTACTTCCTGGGGATCGACGGGCTGGGTTTCCCGCTGCTGATTCTGACGACGCTGGTTTCGTTCCTGGCATGCCTGGCGAGCTGGAAGTTCGACCAGTGGAAGATCAACAAGGGACCGCGGGCGTACTTCTTCCTGTTTCTGCTGCTCGAGACGGGGATGCTCGGCGTGTTCGTCTCGCTCGATTTCTTCCTGTTCTACGTCTTTTGGGAAGTGATGTTGCTTCCCATGTATTTCTTGATCGGCGTGTGGGGAGGCCCGAGACGGGAATACGCGGCCATCAAGTTCTTCCTGTTTACGCTCGCGGGTTCGGTGCTGATGCTGGTCGCGTTGGTGGCTATGTACTTCTACAGCGACGCGGCGATCCAGCAGGCCGGCGGATCGATCCCGAGCGTGTATCGTGCAGCCGACGACGTGATGATCACGCACGGCACGTTCGATCTGATCGAGATGTCGACCAACCCGGTCATCCAGCAGCACTTCGGGGCGGTTTCGACGACGTTCCTGGGCCTGCAGTTTGCGCCGCTCATGTTCATGTTCCTGTTCATCGGGTTCGCGATCAAACTGCCCAGCGTGCCGTTCCACACCTGGTTGCCCGACGCCCACGTGGAGGCTCCGACGCCGGTCAGCATGATCCTTGCGGGCGTCCTGCTGAAGATGGGCGGGTACGGCTTCTTGCGATTCTGCTACCCGATCTTCCCAACGGGCGGCGAGACATGGGCGTTTTTGCTCGCAACAGTCGGCGTGGTCAGCATCATCTACGGCGCGCTGTGTGCAATGGCGCAAACCGATTTCAAGAAACTGGTCGCCTACAGCTCGGTCTCGCACATGGGCTACGTTTTGCTGGGTATCGCGGTAATGACGCCGGCCGGTTTTCAGGGGGCGATGTTCCAGATGATCGCCCACGGCATCAGCTCACCCATGTGCTTCTTTTTGGTCGGCGTAATCTACGACCGGGCCCATCACAGAGAGATCAACCGCTTCGGCGGTCTTTGGCTGACGATGCCGAAGTACGGCACGATGGCGACCATCGGGTTCTTCGCCTCGCTGGGATTGCCCGGGTTGTGCGGCTTTATCGGCGAGGTGTGGGTGCTGCTCGGCACGTTCGCCGCTAAGGACAAGTTTACCTGGGCGGTTCCAATGGCGATTATCGCGGCGTTCGGCGTGGTGCTCACGGCCGGGTACATTCTCTGGCTTATCCGGCGGGTCTACCTCGGCAGAGAGCGTGAGGAGTACGCGGGTTACACGGATGCCTCGCCGCGTGAGACGTTGATCCTGATACCGATGGCGATCCTTTGCATCGCACTCGGCGTCTTCCCGATGCAGACGGTGTTCAACTTCACGAACGGCACGCTGGACCTGATGCTGTCACTGGTGACCGGCGGGACGTCGGTGATACCGTAGGCGGATTTTTCGGCTTCAATGAGGTCAGCGATGGCGGAGCCGGCGCGTAGAGGAATGAACGAGAGGTTCTAACGGTCGTGATCGAACTGGCACAGACAACCGCTTGGACCGGCGTGCCGGTCGGCGAGCACATGTTCTTGTTCTCGCCGATGATCGCCCTCACCGTGACGATGCTGGCGGTGTTGGCTTGCCCGCTGGTCTTCGGTCGCGGGGCGAAGGCGATCGCGACGGTCGCGTGCCTCGGTGTCGTTGTTGCGTTCATCCTTGCGCTGCGCGTGGCCGGGGAGGTCGCAGGCGGTGGAGTGAGCGGTCTGTCGACGGAGCCGAGTGCCGGTTTACTGCTCGTGGACAATCTGTCGGTCTGTTTCCAGATCGTCCTCTTGGCGTTTATGGGCGGGATCATCTACCTCTGGTGGATCGGTTCGTACACGAGCGAGCGAAACGCGCCGGAGTTCTTCGTTCTTCTGATCGGCAGCGCCTTGGGTATGGCGATGATGGCCAGCTCGGCGAACCTGCTGATGATCATCATCGCGATCGAGACCGCCTCCCTGCCGAGCTACGCCTTGGTCGGTTTCGACAAGCGGAGTCGCCTGGGGGCGGAAGCATCGCTCAAATACATGATCTTCGGCGCGGTGTGTGCAGCCATCATGCTGTACGGGGCGAGCCTGTTGTACGGTTTGGTGGGCAGTCTGAGCGTCGCCGACGTGGCGGCGTACACCGTGGCACAGCTTGCAGAGGGCGGGGATGTGTTGTTGCTCTCTGCGGGGCTGTTCTGCTTCTTCGTGGGGATCGCCTTCAAGATCTCGGCTGTTCCGTTTCACTTCTGGTGTCCGGATGCGTTCCAGGGGGCCAAGATCGAAGTCACCACATGGCTTAGTGTTGCGAGCAAGGCGGCCGGGCTCGTTCTGCTGGCCCGGTTGGTGGTGATCTTCTGCTCCGCGGTTGACGGACCCATGGCCATGCATCTCCTCGAACCGCTCGCCTGGTCGATCGGGATCGTCGCGGCTGTCACCTGTACGGTGGGCAACTTCGCAGCGTATCGCCAGACGAGCGTGAAGCGGATGCTCGCGTATTCTTCGATCGCCCACGCGGGTTACATGATGATGGCTGCGGCTGCGTTTCTTCACCCGGCGGTCGAGGGACACGAAGCCGGTCTGACGGCACTGCTCGCCTACATCGTCATCTATCTGTTCATGAATCTCGGAGCGTTCGGGGTAACCGCTCAGGTTGTATGGGATACCGGCAGCGACGACATTGGGGCCTTCACCGGGCTGGGGCGGAGGGCGCCGTGGCTTGCGGTTCCGATGGTTATCTGTCTGATGTCCCTTGTGGGGCTTCCTCCGTTTGCCGGGTTCATCGGGAAATGGTGGGTCCTCGTCGCCCTCGGACAGGTCGGAACGACGCTGGCGTGGTTCCTGGTGATCGTGGTGGTCCTCAACACGCTGATCAGCTTGTACTACTATCTGCGTGTCGTCGTGCAGATGACCCTGCGCGATGACGGGCAACCGGTGGTGAAGGGTTCGCTCCGCGG
>CBDUZY010000155.1:0-6569 GCA_965371825.1 uncultured bacterium | reverse complement strand
TGCATAAGAGCGAACTTCCCTCGGACAGAACTCGGCCAGCTACTCCGTTGAACGATCGCGAGTCATTATCCGCCCCGCTACGTTCTACCCGTCGGATGCCAGCGGATGGCCCACGACGCCAAAATCGCACGATTAGCCGAATGGGGGTTGAAACGATCGCCAAGGTGCGATATATGAAGCCTATTCGCCCCGCGGGGGTGATGTTCCCGCGACGCTTGTCGCAAGGTTTCCGCAGGCGGTTCGTCGGATCGCGAGCTATTGGAGCCCAGGACGCCGGTCGGCGGGGCTGGTCGGCGCCGTGGTGATGCGGGGCTGTTCGGTGTGGTGGGGCGTTTAGTGCCGCCGCGGATGATCGAGCGCGGAGCAGGGGATTTCGCGAACACTAACGGAGACTCGCCTTGAGCAACCTGACGAAAGTCTTCATCGTTTTGCTTGTGGTCTTCAGTATTGCCTTCACGACGATGACGGTGTCCATGGTGGCTCAGTCGACAGACTGGCGCGACACGGCACTGAAGTTCGAGGACCACGCCAGGATCGCCGACACGAACCTGCGCAACATGATCGCAGCCAGCGCCGCGTTGGAGGCGACGGCGCGCGACACGGCCCGTGGTCACCTCGATAAGCTCGCCGAGTTCGAGGGCCGGCTTCAGGCTAACAGCGGAGAGGTCTCTCGGATCCGCGCTGATCTCGCGAAGGCCGACTCGGAGCGAAGCAGCTCGGAGACGATGAACCGGGCTTTGATTGCCCAGTTGGAAATGGCCCGTTCCGCCGAAACCGAGTATCGCAAGCAGCGGGACACGATCGAGAAGAGAAGTATCGATCTGGAGCGGCGCAACATAGATCTCAACGACAGGGTGAACGAGCTAACCTCGCAAGTCAGTGTGCTGATCGAGCAACGTCGCCAGTACGAGCAGCAGATTCACATGCTCCAGACGGAGAACGAGAAGCTGTCCCGCGCCTCGCAGCGGGCCCCGGCGGGGGCGACCCTCGAGGCGCCGGTGGGGACGGCCATGGGGAACGTCGTTCCGTTGGCGCCGGCAAGCTCGTCCGCGATACGCGGCAAGGTGCTTGCGGTCTCGGACAATCTGGTCACGATTAGCGTGGGCAAGGCGGCCGGCGTTAGAGAGGGTATGCTCTTCGTGATCCACCGGGATGGTGGTTACGTCGGCGATTTGAAGATCAGCAAGGTCGACCCGAATCAGGCTGCGGGACGAGTAGTTCGATCGAGTTCCGCCCCGACTCGGGGAGATCAAGTTACCGATAAGTTCGCGATGGCGGGGTCCCGCGGCTAGGGAGCGAAACCGAGCATTGCGGACCGCGCTAGGGAGCGGGGACGAGATGTCTGCTCCGACGCGGCAGCGGATTGTTAACCGGCGACCACGCCGAGTGAGAAGCTATGAGTGAACGTCCGGCAGGCAACCAGCCTGAACACAACATCTATACCGTTTTGTTGATCGTCGCCACTGCGTTTGTGGCTGCGTCCACGGCTTATCTCGCGGTCAGCAGTCAGCAGTTATTCGGCTCCTTCAACCCGTTCAGCGGGGTTTAGGTCGATACGAAGGAGTCGGATGAGGGGGATGGTTGGTCGTGCCGGCGGCGCCGCAATAGGCGTGTGAGCACTAGCGGTCGGGACGTACGCGGACGCGTTGTGAGACCGGAACCCAGCCGTTGCGGATACGCTGATCCGCACCGTTCTCATAGTGGACGTTCGCGGCAGTTCTTCGGGAACAAGTCGGAGAGGGCCTGCCCATGAAGCGTCGTGGAGAGAGGAAGCGCCCGTGATTTTTGACTCCCTGCTCGGCATGTTCAGCCTCGACATGGGGATCGACCTTGGCACCTGCAACACGTTGGTGTGTGTCAAGGGCGAAGGAGTGGTGTTGAACGAGCCCTCGGTGGTCGCCGTGCGTGCCGGCACGAACCAGGTGTTGCGCGACGGTGAGGCCGTTGGTCAGGTCGCCAAGGAGATGTTGGGGAGGACCCCGGGTTCGATACGGGCGATTCGGCCGCTCAAGGACGGCGTGATCGCCGATTTCGACATCACCGAGGCCATGCTCGGCTACTTCATCCGTAAGGTCCACAAGCGAAACGGCATCCTCAGCCCCCGACCTCGAGTGGTTATCGCCGTACCCTCGGGGATTACCGCCGTGGAGAAACGGGCGGTGTACAACTCGGCGGAACGCGCCGGCGCCCGTCGGGTTTACCTGATCGAGGAGCCGATGGCTGCGGGGATCGGTGCCGGATTGCCCATCGGCGAGGCGACGGCTTCGATGATCGTCGATGTCGGCGGTGGGACCACGGAGGTGGCCATAATGTCGCTCGCCGACATCGCCGTGGTGCAGAGCATCCGCGTCGCCGGGGACGAAATGGACGCGGCGATCATCTCCTATATGCGGCGCGAGCACGATCTGATGATCGGTCTTCAGACCGCGGAGGCGATAAAGATCGAACTCGGCACCGTGGCGGATGATGCCGAGGAGACCACGCGCGTGGTTCGGGGACGTGATATGGTCGGAGGTCTGCCGAAACAATGCGTAGTATCGAGCCTGGAAATCCGCGATTCACTCCAAGAGCCGATCGCGGCCATCACCGCTTGCGTGATGCGGACACTTGAGAATGCCGAACCCGAGCTCGCCGCCGATCTCGTGGAGAACGGTATTCACCTCGCCGGCGGGGGAGCCCTGTTGCGTGGGTTCGACGAGGCACTCGCCAGGTCAACGGGTTTGGAGGTCAAGCTCGTGGACGATCCGTTGAGCTGTGTCGCTCGGGGCACGAGCGTATATCTCGAGAACCTGTCGGTCTGGAAGGGCACCATGGAATCCGACGCGGATCAATATTAGTCAAGTCGGATCCGTTGCGGACACAACCATTGGGGACACGCAGACGCAAAACTCGCCGATCGAGGATGCCGGCCGCGCTGGTCGTTCTACTGGTTTGTTCGCTCATCGCCCTGCTGCTTCCCCGCCCGTGGTCGGACAAGCTCGTAAACATCGCCCAGATCTTGACGCCGTTTCGGGACGGCGCGTCGCTGGCGGCGAGGTCCGTGTCGGAAGGGTTGAGCGCCGACGCGGCGACCGTGCCACGTGCCGAGTACGACGCCATCGCGCGGCGGAACGAGGCTGCCGAACACCGCACCGCGGCGCTTGCTCTCCGTGTCGAAGACCTCGAACGCGAGGTCGCCATCCTCTCGGCCACGCGTCTGTGGGAAGCGGGCGGCGGGCGTATCGGGGCCAAAGGGCGGTTGATTCCCGCGAGGGTCATTACCGACGATCTGGTTTCCTGGCGGTCATCGAGGCTGGTAAGTGCGGGGAGCGTACACGGCGCATCACGCGGTGACGCCGTCATGTCTTGCCTCTTTACGGTTGATAAGGAGGAACAGGCCGGGCTGCAAAACGGCCTCGCGATCCTCCTCGGTGAGGTCTTTGTCGGGTTCGTTGAAAGAACCGCCACGCACGAATCGTACGTCAAGCTGCTGAGCGACGTTACCGTAGAGCACAAGGTTCGAATAGGTCGGTTCACAGGCGACGGATTCGTGGCGGTTGACCGGTACTTTTGGCTCGTCGGTCGCGGCCGCGGTCGGATGGAGATCAGAGACGTCGAAGCGAGCGACGTCGAGGAAGGGGCGGTCCAGGTCGGAGACGTCGTGCTGTCCGACCCGCTCAGCGAGGTCCTTCCGGCGGCGATGACTATCGGGCGCGTACTGTCGATTGCGCCTGACCGCGACAATCCGCTCCTGGCAATACTCTCGGTCGAGGGAGCGATATCCGAGGAGTCGTTGCGGAGGGTCTATATCTACGATCCCGATTCCTAGGCATAGGGGAAGTTGTTCCGATACTAACCCGGATTGCCGGCGCCTTCCGGTTCTTCACGCTTCACCCTTCACCATCAGGCCTTGGGGTAGGGCGATAAAATCCACGATGTGCACCCGGCAGAGTTGCCACTTGCCTTGGTACATCGCGGCATCCTAACATTGTTCGCCGATTTGCCATGTCGTTTCGTATGGATCCGTCGTGTGCGCGGATCCAGAGGCGGTGGCAGTGTGGCGCAGACCAACCGGAGGGCCGATCCGATGCGAAGAGTGTTAATCTGTAGTCTCGCTTTCAGTGTCTTTTTGATCGTATGTCTATCCGCGACGCGGTGCGGCTCGAACCTGGAGCCGGCTAGTTCGTTCAAACGCCCGGGGACGTTACGCGTGCTCATTACTGATAAGCCCTACCCTTACGATCTGATCGAGGAAGCCCTCATTACAATCACCCGCGTCGAGGTTCGTCGGGCGGACGGCGAAAGCTGCCAGGCGGTCTGCGATGATGGACTCTTCTGCAACGGGGAAGAGGCGTGCAACGGGTATACGGGCGAGTGTGAGGGCGGTCTGCCGCCGGACTGCGGAGTCGGGCACGTCTGTGATGAAGAGGCTGACGCCTGCGTGCCGGTCTGCACCGCCGACGCCGACTGCGACGACGCGGTCTTCTGCACGGGACTCGAGACTTGTGATACCGCGACCGGGCTTTGCCAATCGGGAGCCCCCGCCTGCGGAGAAGAGCTTTTTTGCGATGAGGCAGGGCAAGTGTGTTCGGAAGACTGCTCAGCCGACAGCCAGTGCGACGACGGCCTGTTCTGCAACGGCGTCGAGACGTGCAACGTCGCGTCAGGTGACTGCGACACGGGCACGCCGCCGACCTGTGATGAGGACGAGGTCTGCGATGACGAGGCCGGTGCTTGTGTCGATGATGACGACGATGGCGACGACGATGATGATGACGGTAATCCGTTCATCGTGATCGCGGACGAGGAGAGAGTCTTCGACCTGCTGGATCTGCAGAACGGTCGGTCCGACTTGCTGGCTCACGCGACGATCCCAGCCGGCACCTATGACCAGATGCGGCTTATCGTCACGGAAGGGGAGATCGTCCTGAAGACCGAGGAGGAAGGCCAGGAGCCGCTCCGGTTCCCGCTCAAAGTCCCCAGTGGAGCCCAGTCGGGCATAAAACTGCATTTCACGTTCGACGTCGAGGCGGATGAGGAGACGACTCTGCTGCTCGATGTCGACATGAGCCGGGCCTTCACGCCCATCCCCGGCGGGCACATAGATGACCCGAGCACGATTCGGAAGTTCCATTTCTCGCCGTCCGTCGCGATGCGGCTCATCAACCTGCTCGATGCCGGGAGTGTTACTGGTACCGTGACCGCGTCCGACGAAAGCGGCGGACTCACCCCGCTCGGCGGCGCTTCGGTAACGGCTTACGCCGTGGGTGGGGAAGAGGTCACGAGTACGTCCAGCGACGAGGCTGACGGTACTTACGTACTCGGAGGGTTGCCGACAGGTGACTACACCGTCGAGTTCTCGGCGACCGGCTACGTGGAGCCGGCCCCGATGCCCGTCAGCGTCGTTGCAGGGCAAACGACCGAAAACGTCGACGTGACCTTGACCGCGATTCCGTAGGTCGGGCGATGCCGGGAGCGTAGGTCGACGCCAAGTGCCCGGAGTGCCAAGATTGTCCTTAAGGATCCCGTTCGTTGCCTCGCGACCTGCGAAGCGACAGACGGGATCCTTTCTTATTGGTTCCACGCCAGGTAGCGCAGAATCCGCGCGGCTTGTTAGGAACTCTGCCTCTCCACCAGTCGATAAACCGCTGAGTCTGCACATCGCGCCCTGACGGAGTGGGCCCGGGCAGGAAGAGCGAGAGGTATGAAGATGAAGGTCGAAGCGATCGGCCATCCGCAGAGCTTGCGGAAAGCAAACGAGGTTACTCCCCTGGAGCGACGTGAGGCGAAACTCCAAGCCGTTACCGTAAAGGACATTGCTCCAGCGCCGGACGGTCGAGCGGTTGATCTGGGCTCACCGGCTTCGATGATCGAGCCCGTCGGCGTGGCGGCAGAGCCTATACCTTTCGAGGGAACCCGGGAGCGCGAAGGTACACGAGCCAAAGGTGTCTTGCGTAACCTCGAGGCGGGGCACTTCAAGGGTGTCGCGGAGGTGAGGCTTCGGATCAACTTCTTCGACGAACTCTCCGCCCGGGCCGGCGGAGTGGCGCAGGCTGCAGCCGTGGAGGCATCGGCCACACTCGTCGGTGCGGTGGCCGAACGGGCGGGTGAGCTCCTCCACCCGTTTGCTACCGACGAGAACACAAGAGAGGAACTTGCCGGGTTGATCGATGAGTTCTCGGCGGCGGTTAAGGATGTGGCCGGAGAGACTGCGGCCGCCGGCGGTTTCGACATCGACGCGTTCACGGCTTCGATTCAAGATGCCTTTAGCACGTTCGTAGAGCAGGCGGGGTCGCTGCTCGCTCCTCTCGTTGCGGATCCCGAGCCGCCGCCTGATCCGGACATCGAACCCGACGATGCAGCCTCGAGCGCCAGACCCGACGGCGCAGCACTCGACACGAAGGGCGATGGTTCGGCGACTCTCTCGATCGACCAGGCCGTCCCGCGCATTGCCAGTGCGGTGGATTCGCCCGACACGGTCGTAGAGCCGCCCGCCGGGGATCCCTCGCCTACGCTTGACGACGCGATAGCCTCGTTAGTGGTGGCTTTCGATGAAGCCCTGGCCACTCTGACGGAATCGATGAGCGCCG
>CBDUZY010000154.1:0-6576 GCA_965371825.1 uncultured bacterium | reverse complement strand
AAGGCGGTCGAGGGCGGTTTCTTCGCTCCACGCAAGATCGCCTCGGACTCCGACCTCAAGAGTCTGCGCGGCGATCCCAAGTTCAAGGCGACACTGGCGAGAGCCGGTGAGCTGTCCGCACAATCTTCTGCCGAGGACGTCACCCTCAACGCCGCGAAGACGGGCGAGGTCTTCAGGTTGCGCATGCAGGTCCAGCAGGCTTATCAAGAAGAGGCATACGATCGCGGCCTCGAGCTCGCCGAACAAGCCTACGCAATTGCCCCGAAGGACTCGATGGTGCTCTATACGCTCGCGCGTCTTCACTCCGTGCTGGGGCATGAAAGCAAAGGGCTGGATTTCCTGGAGCAGGCCGTGGACGCCGGTTTCTACTGTCCACGACACATGTCGAAGGACACCGACCTGGACAGCCTCCGCGATCACAAGCGCTACAAGGCCACGCTGGTCAAGGCACAGGCCAAGGCGGGTGAACTTACCGCCGAGAAGGAACGCGAGAAGGTGGGGTTGGTCAAGCGATTGATCGAGCGGTTTGCCGACGCTGCCGGCATCCTCGAGTACACCGCCACCGTGGAAACGACCGACGGTTATTCCGTTAGGATGGAATCCGTAGCCGTGCTGGCCGCCGACGCCAAGAGCAGACCCATCTATCCGGTGTTCGGGAAACGCCCGCAACTTACCGACTTCGACCGCTATCTTCCGGAGGAGACGCTCTCCTTCTCGATTTCCGGAGGCTTCGACATCGGCGAACTCTATAAGTTCCTCGAGGATTCGGTACGGTTAGCCGGCGACAAGGGCGAAGAGCTGTTGGCCAAGTGGAACGGGGTCCAGAAGGAACTCGGTGTGAACTTCCGCGAGGACATCATCGGATGGATAGACGGCGATTCCATAGAAGTGACGTTGGAGGACGGTTCGACCGTGACGATGATCAAGGTCACGGACGAGAAGACCGCTCATGAAAAGGTCAGTGCCGCTATCGACTTCGTCGCCAAGCAGATTCCCGACATGGCGAGCAAGAACCCGCAGCTCGCGATGCTCGCGATGGTGGCTATTCGATCGACACCGCTCGAACACGAGCAACTCGAGGGGTTCCAAAACCTGTTCATAGGCATGTCGCCGCAGCCGGTGGCCGTCTGGGGTACCGCTGACGGCTATCTGGTGTTCGGATCTTCCGCGAGCGCCGTGGCCTTGTGCATGGCAACGGCCAAGGGAGACCATCCCAACATCAGGAGCAACGAGCAGGCCATGAACGAGGCGATCGTACCGTCCGGCCCGTTCATGAGTGTCTCGCTTACCGATCGGCGTAAGCTCGGCGAGGAGTTGGCGACGGGCATCGGGATCGCCGCGATGGCCACCGGCATGGCGGGTTCCTTTATACCGTGGCCCGAGGTTCGACCCGTGCTCGCGAAGATCTCGTCCATGCTCGGGAAGCTCTCACCGGTGGTGCGCAAGATCGACTTCTATAAGTCCGCGGCGACCCATGTGACGTTCGACGGACAGATGTGGCGTACGCGTACGGTGACCCACTACTTCTCGCCGGCGGAGCGCGCGCCGGCGCCCAGCGAAACGTCGAAGGAGTAGCTCACGGCGAGTGTGACTAGCGGACCGCTGATCGATGATGACTCGCGGCTCGTGTTGGGGTCGCGGTAGAGGAAGGCGATGAGTTGCGTCGCGTGGACCGGTACCGGAAGGTGCCGGTTTCACCGACGGCGCGGGTCTCTGCAGGTCTAGCAGCCTGTTGAAGAACTCTATCCTCTTGTGGGACCGACTTTCCAGTCGGTCTTCTTGGGCCAAGGAGGCTCTCTGACAGACTAGAAAGTCTGTCCCACAGACTTCTTCAACGGGCTGGTAGCCCAGGAACGTTGCGTTCCGCGAGAGATCAGGCGTCGGGTTCGGCCTCGTCAGCCGGTTCGTCCGCATCGGCCCCGGCGGCGGTGATCATCTTCCGTCTCTTGTTTCTCCACCGCACGGCAAGCCAGGTGACAAAAGCCAAGCCACCCAGACCGCTTGCCGCCGCACCGCCCGCCTGCCCCCATGCGGAGAACAGCAGGATCTTGTGCACCAGGTTTGCGTGTTGCTCATTAGTCTTCGGAAGAGCGTCGGCATACTTAGCCACGTGGTGCAGCAGGCTCACCGCCAACGATTCGGTCGGGATCTCCTGGTGGCAGGATAAACAAAGCCCTCGCCGATCCATGTTGTTCCGCTCCTTGTCGTTGAGCGGGCGAGAGCCGCTGAAGTGATGGCCGACGGTTTGCAGTTGTCTGCCGTCCTCGGTGACGAAGCGCGACCAGTCGGCCTCCAGGCCCTCTATCGGCTCGATCTGTGTACGGGCACTGTTGGGAAGCACGACGCCGTCCGCCGTCATGAGGTCGACGACCGTGGGCTCATCCCACGGACGATTCATCTTGCCACCGGCGATCCCGTAGCCCAACGCTTTGTCTGACATGTGACAGGACTCGCAGGAACGAGCGCGGCCGGTCGAATGGGGCTGAGTCGGACTCATGTCAATCCCAAGCTGCCCCTCCGATCCGGATCCCTCCGTACCCGGCGTCGTACGGAAGATGCGGTTCTTCACGATGGTCTCGCCATCGGGACCGATCACTGTAGTCGAAACCTGACATCCCGGGGCGGCCGGCGTAACCCTGCCCTCGCCGTTCACGGCAAGCGGTGGATCCTCCCATCTCATGTATGAACGCTGCTCCGTGATCTTCCCCGGTACGAATGTGTCGTAGCCCGCTTCACCGCTATCGGCCGAGTGCTCCTTCTCTTCGTGTTTGTGCCCGGCTGCCACCCAGTCGAAGGACTCAGCGCCTCCGGAGTAGTCCACCTTGACGTGACATCCGTAACACTGCGGCGCCCAGGTCGCGTGGCAGGAGTAGCACTCCATAGTGCCTATGTGGAGTTCGATGGCACACATCGCCACCCGAGCCTCGACCGGCAGCAGGTCCTCGGACTCGAGAAGCTTCAGCGGCTTCAGGTCGAGGTCCTTGCCTCCCGCGGTGTGGACGACAACTTGATTGCCACTACGAATCACCTCGGGGAACGGATTGCCTCGCGCCGTGATCAAGTAGCCGTCGCCCACCGGATACTCGGTGCCCTGTTGGAGGCGCCACGGAAGCTCTCGAGCGACACCGCGGGGCTCGCCGGTCTTGGGCGTTTGCCCGAACTCGTCCATGAAGCCCAGCGGAAGCTCCCACGGATACGCATTCGGCGTCCCGTGGCAATCCGTGCACTCGATCTGCACTTGAGCGAGGTTTGCGCATGCCAAGAACCCGTCGCCGTGGACATCGATCGATGTGTGACAGTCCTGGCACATCATGCCTTTCTGATAGTGAACATCCTGCTGCATCGCGAGGTAATGCTTCGTGTGCAAGGCGGGCTGCCCACCCCCACCTTCGGTGTAGGGCGAGGTGTACGGGCTTTCCATCAAACCCTGGAAAGTAACGCCGATGCGCTTACCTCGGTCGTGGCACGTCGTGCAGGTCTCGACCGGGATTCCGCTGTATGTCTTGCCGTGAACGGTCACCTTCGCCTCGCGGGTGGCTTGGATGGAGTGAACCAACAAGTGGCCCGGCTCGTCTTTGGGTATCGTCGGGTCGTCACCTTCGTAGAGTCCTTCGTTGCCGTACGGGATGTGACAGGCTGAACAGCCCATGCCCCGATAGTCACCTCGCTCCTGACGCCCTCTAACCGCCAGATGGCAGCGCTGACACTCGGTGCGTTGGTAGGTGAAGGCTGCCTGCTCGGGATGATCGGCGAGCGCCGTCAGGTCGATCGGTGCCTCGGGCAACGTGGTCAGCGCGTCGGGGAACGCGCCCGGTTCCAACGCCTTGAGCCGTTGCATATACGCACGATACTCATCCGTTCCCAGTCGCTCGCTCGGATCCTCGGGGTTTTGGGTATCGTAGTTCCCCCAGCGATGCTCGTATCCTTCGAGAGAACCATAGGCCCAGGCGGTCCCCTGGATCTTGCCCGCCTCCGTCATCATCAGGCTGTTCCACTGCGTGTTCACGTGCTCCAGGTGGCACTGTCCACAGGTGAATTCGTTGATCCACGGGCTGCCCGGGTCGGGATAGAACGCGTCGCCCCCGTGCGCTTCATCCTCGGTCGCCGCGGCGGGATTCCCACCATGACAGACGACGCACCCCGCCGGGTCTCCGAGCCCGCGCCCCATCGCAACGATTCGGCGCATCATCCCGCTATCGGCCTGGACAATCGCCTCGATGCCTCGGTGGCAGGCGAGACAGCCCGATTCGTCGGCGCTCTCGCTGGCTCGCTGAGCCATCGCGGAGGAGACCGCACTCAGAGAGATGAGGGCACAGATGAAGAGCCGTTTGATACCGTACTCAGACGTTCCATTCGTAATCATGGCAGTCCTCGCTCCAGGCGGCAGCGCGTGAACAGGAACCTTCCTGTCGTAAGTCATCGGCGGCCCCCGGGCATCGGCAAATAGAATGGCAGGTTGAGATGAACCCGCCGGCCCCATACATTGTACCGCCCGGGGGCGGTGGTTGTCACCACTTCATCCGACTCCCGGAACGGGATCTCGGCACGCATCCCGCGTTCCATGACGCCGGCCGATTCCATCGCCGACGCGCCCGGCGATCGACTGCCGTCGTCCAAAACCTTGCGCTTTGCCACGACCCCGGCACTTTGGCACAACCCCCCCGGGATTCCATTCTGCCGACCACACTGACGCTTGCCGCGGCACGTGACAGCACTCACGTTTCGCTGTAAGCTCGAAGTATGGGTGACAAGCGCAAAGCCAATCTCATGGACGGTCGACCGCTGGCAAGGCGGGTGCTCGAGTCAGCCTCGCACAAGGTCGGACTGATTGTCGAGGCGACGGGCATTACGCCGGTGCTGGCAACGGTGCTCATCGGCGACGACCCGTCGTCCGCAGTGTACGCCCGGATGAAGCGTAAGCGCTGCGAAGACGCGGGGATGAAATCGCTCAGCATCGACATGCCGGCTGGAACGACCACGGAGAGGCTGGTCGCCGAAATTGAGAAGCTCGCGGCCGACGAAACGGTTCACGGCATAGTTGTCCAGCATCCGGTTCCCAAGCCGATCGACAAGCGGAAAGCGTTCGAAGCGATCCCGATGACCAAGGACGTAGACGGTGTCACCTCCGCGACCCTCGGGCGCGTGATCCTGGGGATGCCCGCGTTCGCTTCCTGCACGCCGGCCGGGATCATGCGACTGCTGATCGAGTACAAGGTACACTTCGACGGGGCCCACGCAGTCGTAATCGGTCGAAGTCCTATACTGGGCCGGCCGATGGCATCGATGCTCATCAACGCCCACGCCACCGTTACGCTCTGCCACTCACGGACGCGCCAATTGTCCGAGATCGTACGGCAGGCGGACATACTCATCGCCGCCGTCGGGCGACCCTGCTTCGTGGAGGGCGACTGGATCAGGCTTGACGCGGTCGTCGTCGATGCCGGATACAACGAGGGCAACGTTGGAGACGTGGATTTCGAGGCGGCGGCCGAACGAGCCTCACTGATCACTCCAGTGCCCGGCGGCGTTGGACCGATGACCATAGCAACACTTATCGAGCAGACGGCCGATGCAGCCGCGATGCGGCTCGGTGTGGAAACCTGACAACCCCGGTGGAAGATGTCTGAGCAGACTATTCTGGAGAAAGTCTACGATCCGCGAGCGGTAGAGCCCGAAGTCTACGCGGCTTGGGAGGAGTCGAAAGCTTTTTGTTCAAAGCCCGACGGACGCCCGCACGGTGAGACCTTCACCATCGTTATCCCGCCGCCCAACGTCACCGGCGCCCTGCACCTCGGCCACGCCCTGAACAACACGCTGCAAGATATCCTCGTCCGCTACCACCGTATGCGCGGCTTCAACACGCTGTGGCAGCCGGGGACCGACCACGCCGGAATCGCCACGCAAGCCGTCGTCGAGCGGCGGATACTTCAGCAGGAGGGAAAGACCCGCCACGACCTCGGACGCGATGAACTCGTCCGCCGAATCTGGAAGTGGAAGGACGAATACGAGGCGCGGATCATCAATCAGCTTAAGCTAATGGGCTGCTCGTGCGACTGGGACCGAACCCGGTTCACGCTCGACGAAGGTCTCGCCCGGGCCGTGCGTCACCAGTTCTTCAAAATGTTCCAGGACGGTCTGATCTTCCGCGGCAAGCGACTGGTCAACTGGGACACGCAGCTTCAGACCGCCGTCTCCGACGATGAGGTCTACTACGAGACGATCAAGGGGCACTTCTGGCACTTTAAGTACCCGGTGATCGATCCGAAGCCGGGCGAGCCGGAGTACGTGATCATCGCCACGACCAGGCCGGAGACGATGCTGGGTGACACCGCTGTGGCAGTTCACCCAAACCCCGAGGGGTTCTTCAACAAGCAAGAGGCCGAGCTTAAGGGTATGTGGGACCGACTTTCCAGTCGGTCAGGCAAGGAAGCGGCGGAGATCCAACGGAAGCTCGACGCACTAGCTTCGCGCCGAGAATCGCATCTTGCCGTGTTGGTCCAACTGCGTGACATGGCCGCCGACGGGCGCAAGCTGCTGCTGCCGCTGGTCGAACGTGAGATCCCGCTGATTACCGAC
>CBDUZY010000153.1:0-6592 GCA_965371825.1 uncultured bacterium | reverse complement strand
ACCTGCTCGATGTTGTTGATATGGTCAGCCTGCGTTTGAACGGCTGCGGCGCTGGGATTCAAGTGATCCAGCGTCCAAGGGTAGTATTGCTGAGACGACGGATCGAAGACCCGTAGGTCCAGGTCATTGACCAGAACCGGGTTGACGTTCGGCGTACCCGGTACGTCATCCCACGCGAGTGTTACCTTTAGTTCGGGATCGCCGGGGTCAACGAGCACCAGAACCGAGAAGATGCCGCCCTGATCGACCTGATCCTCGAGGAAGTTGTCCGCCCGCATGAAGTCGATGGTCTGCTGGATTCGAACCGACCCGAATCCGTATTGATAGTCCGGACCGATGGTCCCCAGGTCGACCGCATTGTGAGCCAGGAGGATCTTGAGCGTTGAGTTCCTGGGATCAGGCTCACTCGGAAACTGAGCGCGAAAGTCCTGCATCAGCAGCGCGCCAATGCCGCAGACGGTGGGCGATGCCATCGACGTGCCGCACATGGTCGTGTATGACGTGTCGCCTGCCGAGGAGCAGGATGTGACGCCGCCGTCGCCACCGCTCTGGCAGCCAGGCGCCGAAACATCCGGCTTCATCCGCCCGTCATCAACCGGTCCCCAACTGCTGAAGTAAGTCATCGAGTCGTCGTTGGAGTTGAGGGCACCGACGGTGATGTGGTTCTTGGCTCCGGCCGGCGGGGGAACGCTGTAGTAGTCACCGTATCCCTCGACGTCGCATCTGCTGCCCCCCCGTTCGTTCCCGTTGGCCCATACGATGCGGAACGGAGAGCCGAGGCTCCCGCCGACAATCGCATCGATCAGCGCACCGGTGGCGCCGTAGTCGCCCTGCCAGGCGCAGTCGAACCCGTTGCTCTCGATGTTGCTCCCAATGGAGTTGTTCGACAGATCCACGCCGTACACGTTGATGGCCTCGGTGTAGTCGGCCTCGAGATCGCCGGGATCGGTGTAAAGGAAGCCGGCCTGCAAACCGCCCTCCTGCTCAAAGCCGTAGGACACCAGGTCCACACCCGGAGCCATTCCGGTGTAGTTCGAGTTGGCGACTCCCCCGCCGCCGACCGTACACGCGACGTGGGTGGAATGATCAGAGAGGCCGGCTGTGTCGCTCGCCCCGATGGTCATCCTGCCCTCGAAATCGACGTGGGACGCCCGGGCCTGGCCGCCGTCATAAATGAAGGCGGTGACTCCACTGCCATCGAGGCCATACGGCGCCGCCTGGACGATGTCGACCTCGGTGATGACGCGGTTGCTGTCGTTGATCTCGCTCAGGCTCGGCAACGGCCACTCGATCCACTGGACCGCGTCCTCAGCGGTCAGGGCGTCGATGTTCGTCAGCGGCAGCTCGATGACCAGTCCGTTGATAGATTTCACCATGCTGCGGACGGACGCCTCGTGCCTCCGGGCGACGTTGACCGCGCTCGTTACGAGCGGCACATCGGGATGAAAGATGACATAGAGGGCCACGGTCGGGTTGACAGGATCGACCTCCTTGACAATTACCCAGTCCGGTACGTCGCCGGCGAGGACTCGCGGGTCCGTCTTCCATGCTTGCGCTATCTCGCTGACGCCTTTAACGAAAGGCATGTTGCCGAGTGCAACAGCGTCGACGCCACGCCCGGAGAGCGAAGCGAAGAACGCGTTGTCTCCCAGGTAACGCAACGGCGTAAGCCCCGCTTTCTCGAGCTGTCCGCGCTGCTGCGGCCCGATGCGCCGGTCGAATTGGACGACGACATGTCGCCCCCCCACCGTGCCCTCCAGCGCGCTGACGGCGCCGGCTACCGACTCCTTGTCCTTCGCGGCGATCTCGGCCGACCCCGATCGCCATTGAACCTCCGCCCGCGCATGGTTCGCGGTCCAGGCAACCAACACCACCGCGGTGCAGGCAAGCAGTCCGCATCCGCGCCTAACTGTTCGAACCATGTCTCCAGCTTCCTCTGCCATTGATTCGCACCTCCAGAATCGCACTCGGTTCCCGCTTCGAAAATGAAAAACGTATTAACGCCCGCGTCTCCACCGGTTGGAAACAGGCATAACACCTGTTCGGCGCCCTTCTTCAACAGGCGACTAACCTCGCCCGCGCCGGCGGCCCCCGCGCTCCGTTCGGTCTGCGGATGCCCGAGGCTACAACACGAAGCCGCCTCGGAGCACAACGCCAAGGATCATAAGGTGGAGCGGTCGTGCGGATTGGTGTGTGCTTGCAAATGCGCCACGCTCTCCACATTGCCGGCGCCCTTCAAAGGCAAGAGATCTGTCATCGCGAGTAGGCCGTGAGTACCGCACCTCGGAGTAACGAAACGAACTCCACCGGCCTCTACTCGACACAAGCGCGTATCAGGTGCGACGTGTGGTCCTACCGGGTGCTCGCCCATGGCACCTGCACTGCGGCAATTCTAACCAGACGCACTCGTCGATTGCAAGCAAAACTCGAAGACAAAAGTCACATTTGCCGGGGCGTCATCGACCGCCTCGCTGACATCGCTCGCCCGGCCCTCCGCCCCGCCAGGGCACAAAGCGAGTTCACACGCGCTGGAACCGAGTCTCCGGGGGGTGCCGACCACATCGCCCAGATACACACTACCCACCCAGGGCCCTGGCACGCTCCTCCATCGCTCGGCGTTGGGGACTGTTCGGCGGCAGTGCCCGAATAGCGTCACGATACACGGCAACGGCTTGCTCGATATCACCTCGCAAGGCCAGAAGCTCCGCACGGCAGACGAGTACAAACGGATCGTGAGGCGCCAAACGCTTGGCCCGCGTGGAAAGCTCCCACGCCTCCTCGATGTCCGTGTCCTCGCGTCGCTCCAGCAGGAGCATCGCCAGCTCGACCGCAGCGCGAGGGTGGTCCGGGCGCAGCTCCAGGGCGGCCCGGTATCGGTCGATGGCGCCGTCGCGATCGTTGAGCAGAACGAGCGTCACGGCATACTCGGTCTGCCATTCGGAGCTTGCCGGGAAACGGTGATCGCGGCGGCGCAGTATTCGGCGGGCATCCTCCAGGCGACCGACGTCGCGCAGTTTGCGCACGAGAGTAAGCTGCACTCCGACATCATCCGGCGCCGCCTCGGCCTTCCGCTCCAGCTCGGCCAGTTCCTCCGCGCTCCGAACGGCCAACTCCCTGGTCACCGTTGCCAGGGCAGCTCCAGTCGAGCGGTGGCCTGGAACCTGCATGTCCGCGGCCTGCAAATGTCGAAGCGCGCCTTCGAGGTTGCCCTCGCGAAGGTGTGCTCGACCAAGCGCCCTGTGGGCGTCGGTGAAGCCCATGTCGATGCTCACCGCACGGTCGAGCAGGTCGATACCGCGCTCGCGGTCACCGTGGTCCACCAGCCACTGGCCGTAGAGATTAAGGCCCTGAACACCGTCAGGGTGATCGCGGTGGGCAGATGCGTAGAGCGTGCCGTTGTCGCGCCACTCGGCGCTGCGCAGCCAACAGCGGGCTGACATCGCGACGACTATCACGATCCCAATCGCGCGCCAACTCGGTTGCCGGAGTACGGGCGCGACAAGCCAACCGATGAGAATAACAACCCACACCGAGGGCAAATACCAAATACGCTCGGCGAAGAAAACCTGTATGAGAACCAGGGCGTTCGCGGTCGGGGCATAGCTGACCACAAGTGCAACTGCCGCAAGCACAACTGCAAACGCCCGACGTCGCCAGGCCACGACGACCGCGGCCAGCAGCGCCACCGTGACCAAAGCGCCGACCAGCACGTATGGATCGAGCGGCGATGTCGCCAGGCGTACCGAGTTGATGGAATACTCAACGCACAGGATTCCAGGCCAGACCGTCTTCAGCCAGTACATCCCCCACGACTGGAAGACGCCGAGAAGGTGCTGCCACAACGGAGCGTCGACGAGCACGTTGACCGTTTTGGTGAGCGCCGGCTTTTGGTACAGGTGTCCTTCGAGGGCGAAATAGCGCAGTGCGAAGTAACCCGACACCGGCACCACGAGGTAGACCAGCCGTCGGGCGGTTCGCCAAGTCCACCAGCGAGCCGCGCGGTCCGCTGGTACCGCCCTCTTTCGTTGTACGGCGTCCCACAGAACAACCAGAAGAGCTGCCCCAACCGCGCTCTCCTTCGACCCCATGGCCGCGAAGACCGCAAGTGCCGCCCCTACTCGCCAGGCCAATACATTCGGTCCGTTCGTCGTCCGAAGCGATCGATCGTGCGACAGAACCGCAGCAAGCACTCCAAGGGTGGCCAGCATGTCCGCCCGACCGACGATTCCCGCAACGACCTCGGTGTGAATCGGAAGCACGGCGAAGACAAGCCCGGCGCACAGAGCGGTCCTCTCAGACCCGCCGAGGCGCCGGCATGTCAATACGACCAGGGCGCTGATCAAGGCGTGGACCAAGATGTTCACGACGTGCTGCGGCCAGGGAGCCGCGCCGCCGATCATGCGGACTATTCGGTACGTGCTGAGGGCGACGGGTCTGAAAAGCAGATCGCGATTGGGCCACTCGTCGCGCGCCGCCGACCAGTAGTCGGTCGTCCATATCGCCGCCCACTGACCGGGCTCGTTGACGCGCTGGTCTTGCTTGACGATCTGGACGTCGTCGCAGCAGAAGTCGTTCGGCAGTGCGTTCAGGAAGCACACGACCGCGACGGCGGCGCAGACGTACTCCGCTCGAAGCCACCGGCGGGATCGCCGCCCTTCGCCCTGCTTGTCGGACATCTCCTCCATACGCCCAGCCATCGTCGTCGCACGGACTCCGGCCGAATCCGCCGGATGGTCGTTTCACACCGAGCGAAGCACCGGTCGCCCCCATCCTACAGGCCGCCAGCCGACTCCGACAGCGACGCCCGTCCGGCATGGGCTGGCCCCATCCCATCGGATCGCCGACTGAGGGCGCCCAAGTGACGCGGGGGCGAGGGAAAGACGATCGGAGCCGGTGCTCAGACACGCAAGCAACGCACTCAACTCGGGAAGGAATCGCCCTCCTGCCCCGAACCGACGCGTGTCATCTCCCTGGCATACACAGCGCTTCGCTTGCGTCGCGGATCCAATGCCCCCAACGAGCATGGTCATGGGAGCGAAGACTGCCCCACCCGGCGGGCGCGGGCTTCAAGCATCCGGAGGCTTGATAAGGCGGACTCCGGGGATCTTCTCGCCCCTCGCGGTTGCGGACTCCATCCACGCGAACATCAGGGCCTCAATGGCAGTATCCACTCCGCCAATCTGGTCGGCAATACGCCGCAGGTCGCCCGGATCATACGACTCCGAACTGAAGATAACGCCCTTCGTACGGACTGCCCGCTTCTTGAGGCGATGCTCACGGGTCCACACGGAATGGACGACTTGGTTTCTAACCCGTTCTGCCTGTCCAGCCTTCTTGATCAGAAACCGGAGCTCGTCCTTCCTGGGGAAGGCCACAGCCTCCGAGACTGCGGCGAGCGTATCCAGAAGGCGCCCGAAGGACATGCTCACGGTCATCGCGCCACCAACCGGATGACGTCCAGCAAGACCGGCAAACGTGACAATGGACTGCTGGAGTGTCATCTCGAGTCGCTGGAACTTCACTACGATCAACCCGATTCCCTCGAGTCTCTCAGAGGCGATCTCCGCCTTAATGGGCCTGTGGTGCTTCCGCAGTTCATCAAGTAGGGCGTTGAACTCACGGTCCTCCAAGAATTGCTCGGTTTGCGGGTTCATCTGCAAGTCCTCCAGCACCGCGCGCTATTCGTCTGGAATCCGAGACACTACCGACGAAGTATGCCCCGCTTTGCATCCGTCGACGTCGAGCACCTAGCGACAGTCCGCAAGACCGAGCGCGTCAACAGGCGCCCGAGCCTGTCCGCCGCATGCGGTCCTGGCGCCGTACTCCTACGAGGCGTGAACCGGCATGCCCATCAGCGGCCAGATCAACCACACGAAGAGCGTCAACACAACCATGAGCACTATGCTGGCAGGTATGCCGGCGAGGAAGAACTGCCCCGACGTGAACTGTCGGCTCTCATATGCGATGGCATTCGGCGCCGCCCCGACGAGCAAGAGGAATGGCATCCCCGCGGCAACAAGAGAAGAAAAGAGAATCAGTTCCGGGGCAACACCTAAGTACCCCGCGATCACGAGAGCGACGGGCAAGACGATGGCAATTGCGGCGACGTTCATTATCAGGTTCGTCATGATCAGCACGAAGAACGCCGTGCCGACTACGAATATGAGCCAATTCGCCTCCCTGAAAAGCCCCAGCCAGTGCACCGCCAACCAACTCGCCGCACCGGTCTGCCAAAGGCAAAAGCCGATGCTCATCGCCCCGCCGAACAGCAGCACGATGTTCCACGGGATGTTCTCGAGGTCCTTTATGGTCAGTATCCCGAGAAGGAAAAACAGAACCGTGGCCACCAAAATGATCGCGCTCTTGTTCAACGGCTCGAGCGCGGGGACAAACGACCTCAAGCTCATCACGGTGATGGCGCAGAAGATAATGACTAGCGAGACGATTTCCTTGCGGCTCATCGGCCCGAGTCTCTCGTAGAGTATCCTCGCACGCTCTCGCAGACCGGGGATGGTCCGCGCCTCGGGCTTGAACATGACCATGCACATGCCCCAAAGGATGAAGACCATAAGGACACCGATCGGGAACATGT
>CBDUZY010000152.1:0-6612 GCA_965371825.1 uncultured bacterium | reverse complement strand
GGGGGGCCTCGTCCGAGGTCGGGTATCCCCGTGCGACCCCGATCATCTCCTCGCTCGCATCAGCCCCCACGATGCGGTAGCCCCGCTCGGCCAGCGCTCGGGCCTGATGACCCGTGCCGCAGCCGGCGTCGATTACACCGCCGTCGCCGGGCGAGCCCAGCACCTCGGCCAGCACCGGAACCTCGCGCGCGATTCGCGCCGACCAGTTGATCGTTCGATCGTACCACTCCGCAGCCTCGAAGAGGGCGGCGGTCTCACCCTGGTTGTCCTCTTGATCACTCATGGGTGCTCAATGTGCACGAAGACGCGGCGGAAAGCAAGGGCACGGACAAGGATGAAGGTGGAAGGATGAAAGGGAGGCGGCATCAGGTTCATCGCCCCCGTATATCCCTTCGTCGCCTGTTCGTGCCGCCGGGCCATGATCGCGGGCAAGTCACAACCCCGCGTGCTCGGTACGCGAGATGATCTCATCCTGCAGTGAGCGGCTTACATCCACGAAGTAGTCGCTGTAACCAGCCACTCTAACAATCAGGCCGGCGTAATCCTCGGGCTTTGTCTGAGCTTCCAGCAAGATCGGGGCGTCTATCACATTGAATTGGATGTGATGGCCGCCCATGCGAAAGTACGCCCGGATCAACCCGGCCATCTTGTCGATCGCCTCTTCGCCCTCCAGCATCTGGGGAGTGAACTTCTGATTCAGTAGCGTTCCGCCGGTCTTGACGTGGTCCATCTTACCGGCCGACTTGAGCACGGCCGTGGGTCCGGAGCGGTCCGCGCCCTGGACCGGCGAGATGCCCTCCGAAAGCGGTCGCCTCGCCTTCCGACCGTCCGGCGTCGCACCGGTCACCTCGCCGAAGTATACATGACAGGTCGTCGGGAGCATGTCGATGTGATACTGGCCGCCTCTTCCAGTCGGGCGTCCGTCCACCGCCTGGAAGAACACGTCGAAACACGCCCGCATCAGATCATCCGCGGCATCGTCGTCGTTGCCGTACTTAGGCGACTTGTTGAGCAGAATCTGCCGCAGCTTCTCTAGCCCCTCGAAATCAGCTGCAAGTCCTGCTCGCAGCTCCGTCATTGAGAAGGTCCGCTCGTCGTATACGTGCGTCTTGATTGCCGCGAACGAGTCGGTCAGGCTGCCGATTCCGACACCCTGGATGTAGCTCGTGTTGTAGCGTGCTCCGCCCGCGTTGTAATCTTGTCCTTGCGCAATACAGTCGTCTGTCAGAATCGAAAGGAACGGAGCCGGCATGTTCGCGGCAAACATACGGTCGATTATCTGATTGCCGTCGATCTTGATGTCAACGAAGTGCCTCACCTGCCGCCGCCAAGCGGCAAACAGACCGTCGAAGGACTTGAATCCCTCCGGTTCGCCCGTCTGCGGCCCGAGCTGTTTGCCGGTTCGCGGATCGACACCGTTGTTGAGCGTCAATTCCAGGATCTTAACCAGGTTGAAGTACCCCGTGAGGATGTACGCCTCCTTGCCGAACGCGCCGGTCTCCACACAGCCGCTCGTGCCGCCTTCTCTTGCATCCTCGACGCTCTTGCCCTGCCGCAACAACTCCTCGACCACGACGTCGGCGTTGAAGACCGAGGGAAACCCGTAGCCCTTGCGAATCACGCGACAGGCTGCCTTGAGAAACGAATTCGGAGTCTTGCGCGAGATCTGGACGTTCGTGCTCGGCTGGAGTGTGTGCATGTCGTCGATGATCTCGAGCAGAAGATGAGAGACTCCGCTGACCCCATCCTCACCCGTGCGTGTCAACCCGCCGATGTTGATGTTCGCGAAGTCCGTGTACGTGCCACTCTCAGCCGCGGTAACGCCCACCTTCGGCGGAGCCGGGTGGTTGTTGAACTTGATCCACCAGCATTCGAGGAGTTCCTTGGCGGATTCGCGGGTTAGCGTGCCGTCTTCGAGTCCTCGCTCATGGAACGGGCGCAAATGGTGATCCAGGTGGCCGGGGTTGAACGCATCCCAGCCGTTCAGTTCGGTGATCACCCCAAGATGACAGAACCAGTACATCTGTAGGGCTTCCCAGAAGTCGCGCGGAGCCTCGGCCGGTACACGTTGACAAACCGCTGCGATGCGCTGCAACTCCGTCTTCCTCACGGAATCCGCCTCGCCCTCGGCCATTTCCAGCGCGAGCGCGGCATGCCGCTCGGCATAGTTGATCACCGCCTCCGCGGCGATATGCATCGCCTTGAGCTGTTCGCGTTTCTCGTGCGCCTGGGCGTCGGCGTGAGAATCCAACGCGGCGATCGCCCTATCGATGTCACGCTGGAAGTCGCGCATACCTTTGCGGTAGATCTTGCCGTCGGCCGCGGTATGACCGGGAGCCCGCTGCTCCATAAACTCAGTGAAGATCCCCGCTTCGTAGGCGTTGTGCCAGTGCGGAGACATCTCCGCGAAGATGCGCTCCCGTAAGTTTCTACCGGTCCAGAAAGGGATGACCTCTTCGTCGTACAGCCGAATCGTCTTCTCCGAAACTTCGTACGACGTCTTCTCCCGGTCGTTGAGAGTGTGCAGATCCTGTGGGGTGTGGCACGTGAGTTCTGGATAGGTCGGCGTCGCCTTGGGCTCCGGTCCGCGCTCACCCACGATGAGCTCGTCCGCGCCGATGTAGACGGTCTTGTTCAAACAGAGGTGTTTGAACGCCAGTGCTCGCATCACCGACACGGAGTACTTGCCGTCGTTCTCGCGATAGAACTCCGTTATCAGTCCGGCGCGCTCGGCCGAGATGCTCTCTACGGCTTGAATACTCCGGTCACGAAGCTTCTTTGTTCGCTCGGTCACCCGGCTATCCTCCGATACTGACCTTCAGCCCCGACGCGCCCATCTGCCCGGCGATCCGATCCAAGAGGTCGGGCGTCGGCGGGTCGATCTCCGGCAGAGCGTATCGTAACCCGAGACGTTCGTACTTGTCACTACCGATTCGATGGTAGGGCAACAGTTGCACTGGCGGGCAGGTGCGGAGTGAGCGAACGAAATCTGCTATCGCTGCCACGTTTTCCTCGTCGTCATTGAGCCCCGGGATCACCGGAAGGCGCACCCAGATTCGCTTTCCCAATCCGTCGAGACGTTCGAGGTTGTCCAGGATGAGGGAGTTTGAGACGCCCACGTGGCGCTCATGCCGGTCCGCGTCAATGAGCTTGAGGTCGTACAGGACAAGTTCGGCGTGTTCCGCGCAGGCGAGCATTACCTCCGCCGACCCGTGTCCACAGGTGTCCAGGGCGGTGTGGAAGCCCAGGTGCTTGCACGCTTCCATGCAGGAGTTTACGAACTCGGCCTGCATCAGCGGTTCGCCACCGGAGAAGGTCACGCCACCACCCGACTCATCGTAGAAGAGGCCGTCTCTGGCCACCTCGGCGATTACCTCCTGAACGGACAGTTGCCGCCCTGACATCGACCGCGCCCCGGATGGACAAGCGTCCACGCACGCGCCGCAGCGACTACACGTCGCTCGGTCGTACGTCGGTTCGTCAGCCGGCGATTCGTCAGTTACGTTCGGACAGACCTCCACGCACGCCCCGCACCGTACACATCGGCCGGTGAGCACCATGAGTTCGGGCGAGGCATCTCTGCTCTCGGGATTCTGGCACCAGTCGCACGACAGCGGACAGCCCTTCAGGAAGACGGTCGTGCGAATCCCGGGCCCGTCATGGATGGCGTAACGCTTTATGTCGAAGATCAACCCGGTCATCACGCTTCCCGCATCTGCCTCGCCGGAATGGCATCAGCGCCCTTCGGCCGGCGTCACGCAGCATTATAGAGCTTGCGCACGTTCGGCATACGGCATGCCGAGGCGGAGGGCGGAGTACCCACGCAGGTGGCTGTTATTCGACCGCGCAAGCCGCTGCAAGGGGCGAATGCCTATCTCGTCTGCTTTCGAGGGGATCGCTCCAGGTCGAGCAAGAAACGCTTACGCCACAACCCGCCGCCGTAGCCGCAAAGCTCTCCATTACTCCTGACGACGCGGTGACAAGGAATGAGAATAGCGATGCGATTCTCGCCGTTCGCTCGGCCGACGGCTCGTTGGGCGCCGGGCCTGTCGATCTGACGTGCGAGCCGTTCATATGAGCACGTCCTACCGTGAGGAATGGTGCGCAGCTCGGTCCAGACTCGCTCTTGAAAGGGCGTGCCCGGAGCGACGAGTGGAACGGTAAAACGTGTGAGCCGACCCGCGAAGTATCCGTCCAGTTCCGTCCCCAGCTTCGAAAGGTGAGCATTCGTTCCCGGAACGACTGCGGCTCCAAGACGGCGGCGCAACGTGGCGACCTGCCGATCGAACGCCCGGCGATCGGCGAACTCCAGAAGGCACACGCCGCTTACGGTCGCGCCGGCGACCAACGGGCCGACGGGACTCTCGATCGTGGTCGTCCTGATGCACGCCGTGTCCGCGATCTTGCCCGGCGTTGTCCCGAAGGTTCGCTCGAACGCGTCCCGGAACCCGCTGTTCGAGTCGAATCCGTGGTCGAAGGCCACCGCAAGGGGGTCGACGCCCGCACGAAGACGTCCGAGCGCCAGACCCATTCGGCGTGCCCGATGATACGCCTGGAACGTCATCCCGAAATGTTGTGTAAAAAACCGCCGCACACGGTGCGGGCTCACGCCCATGTTCCTAAGGTCCGTGTCGGTCAGGCGCTCGGCCGGGTTGTTCTCGACACGCGCCACAAGCGGATCAAGCCAGTCCGGGCTGTGCCCGTTAGCGGCGAGCGGTCGGCAGCGCTTGCACGGCCTGTACCCGCCGAGCAGGCAGTCGCGGACGGTGGCTCGGTACTCGATATTCTCCGCCTTCGGTTTCCTGGCGACACACGACGGACGACAGAAGATACGCGTCGTCTTCACACACACGTAGAACATCCCGTCGTACGATGCATCGCGTGCGAAGGTCGCCCGCATCATCTCGGCTTGGCTCGGTAGAGTTCTGATCATGTCCGTAGTCTACTTGTCAAAGTGGGCGCCATTCTACCGTTTTCTTTGCGCGGAAGTGAGGAAATCCAAAACGGTATTGCGGAAGATCCTACTACGAGAAACCGAACGGCCCTTGGTGCCTCGAACCGGATGTGCCAACGCACGACGTCGCAGGCTTCGGGAATCGCATCGGGCCTCATTCACCGGACTGATCGGGCGTGCCGCGTTTTACCTATTGCAGGTACTTGTCGAGCTTCCGTAGAATGGTAGCCTCAAGGCGATAGTCGAGCACCGCGACTGCGAGTGAGGAACGACGGATGCGCGTACTCGAGCGTGTTTCACATTCTCTTGTCGACCTGGCCTTTCCGCCGAGGTGCTTCGCCTGCGGAGTCGCACCCGATTCGACGGACGCGAGATTCTGCGCGGAGTGTGCGACCGCGATCGATGAGGATCGGCGACAGCGCGTCTGTCCCACATGTGCGGCCGTTGTGGCCCCGTACGAGGTCTTCGACGGGACCTGCAGCGACTGTCGTGTCCATCCTCAGCGCGTGCTGGGAACCGTACGAGTCGGATCCTATCGCTCACCTCTCGGGCAGCTTATCAGGGCCTACAAGTATCATGGCCGCGAGGAGCTGCAACCACTTCTCGGCGACTGGCTCGCCGAGGCTGCGATGAACGCACCGTGGCTGGATCGTGTCGAAGCGATCGTCTCGGTGCCCACGCACTGGAGGCGCCGCCTGTCGAGATCGATACATCCAGCCGATCCGTTCGCGGCTAGTGTGGCGACACGAACGGAACTCCCGCATCTTCCTCTACTGCGTCGAGTACGCGCCGGGCCGCATCAGATCGAGTTGTCATACACCGCCCGCGCAGAGAACGTACACGGTGCGTTCGCCATGCGCAGGGGCGTCGTCCTTCACAGCGCCCGCATTCTTCTGGTTGACGACGTTCGAACGACCGGGGCTACTCTGAACGAGTGCGCCCGTATGCTTCGCCGTGGCGGGGCGAAGGAGGTCTACGCCGCCGTCATAGTGCGTGTAGGCTTTGCATCCCCGGACAGCACGGTCTTGTCGTCGATCTAGTACCGTTTCCAAAAAGGTAGCGTCGGTTTCGATAGTCGTTGTAGCGGCCTGCGTCCTCGCGGGCCGTGTTCCCGGGCAAGTGGTATTGGGCACGACGGTCGGCGGGGACGCCGGCCGCTTCTATGATAGCCCGCCCGTTGTCAAGGCCTTTTTCCGAGGTTCAGCAGCGACGGCCTACGTCCCATTCTTTCCGAGCGTCTCCCGGCAGCGATCGGTATCCGCTGGCACAACGGGATAGCCCAAATGGGTGCTCTCGAGATCGCGATGACTGCCCCATCTACAGACGAGCGTGTAAGTCCAGCGGCCGATCGAGCTCATCATCGCAAGCTTCGAGACAACAGCCTGCTCCGCATCATCTTCTCAGAGACCACATCCCACGGAGTGCTCTTCCTTCAAAGCTCTCCCCATACAGATTCCGCCAAGCCGCCAAACGCCATGGTTGCATCCGATGGTACAGACGCCGTATCCAACGATTCGCCACGGCTGCCACGGTCACGCACTTCGGCTTCCCGCGATCGAGCAGGCGATAGGCAAACCGTGTCCACTCTTTGTCGAACAGGATCAACCGATGCGCCGCCTCGATGAGTACCGCACGCAGATGCCGGTTGCGTCAGAAGG
>CBDUZY010000151.1:0-6632 GCA_965371825.1 uncultured bacterium | reverse complement strand
GCCTGACAGACGCCGAGAAACAGACGCTGAAGGCGGCCACGGAAAGACAACGGGAGGCGGAGACCGGCAGAGTCGACCGGCTCTAGTGCATGAACACAGTTGTTTCTGCGGGTTTACGGGGATGATCCACTCCGAACCGCGACCGTGAGGGAGCGGACGATGCGTCGAAACCAACCGCAAGTCTTGGGTTGTCGATGCACAAGGAGCCGCATGCTCTACGACCAACCGATATGCCGAGTGGAAAGCGATTCATGAACGGGGCCCAGAGACCACTCGACAATCCGATCAACTGGTCCTTTCGGATCGGGCGGCTCTGGTCCATCGACATCCGCATGCACATCGCCTTCGTGATCTGCGCCGTCGTGCTGATCTGGATGGAACTTCCCGAAAAAGGGTCGGATGCCATTGTGCCGATCGGCAGGGTCTTCATCGACGCCCTCGGCATATACGCGATTCTCTTCTTCATCGTCTTGGTCCACGAGTTCGGCCACTGTTACGGCGCCCGCAAGACCGGTGGCGAGGCGGACGAGATACTACTTTGGCCGCTGGGCGGGCTCGCCTCCGTCAATCCGCCGCACGAGGCGAGTGCCCACATGATCACCGCCGCCGCCGGCCCCATGGTCAATGTCCTCTTCTGCGCAATCGGTGCGGGCGTGCTGACGGTGTGGATCGGCAGCCTCGGCGCCGTGCCGTGGAACCCGCTGCACCCGATGTGGCCGGTCGATCAAACCATCATTCCTACCACTGCCCAGGTCTGGGTGCTCAGGTTCTATGGCCTCAGCTACTTCATTCTGTTAATCAACCTCCTGCCGATCTTCCCGTTCGACGGTGGGCGCATCCTGCAGGCCTGGCTATGGCCGAGAAAGGGCTATCATTCATCGATGACGATCGCCACCGGCACCGGCATGGTCGGGGCGATTCTCGTCGGACTGTTCGGACTCTTCATGGCCCAGGGGTGGCTCGTGATCATGATAGCGGTGTTCGGCTATCTGACCTGCTACCAGACGCGGCGGCGGTTAAAGGAGGAAGGAGAGCTTACCCAAGGCGAGTTCGGATACGACTTCAGCAAAGGGTACACGTCGTTCGACGGTGGGGAGAATCGCGAGCGTCGACCGGGCTTCTTCGAGCGTCGTCGGGCCCGTCGAGCAGCCGCCCGGGCCGAGCGCGAGCGTCAGGAGCGTGAGGCGCGTGACCAAGACGTCGAGCGCGTTCTGCGGAAGATATCCGAGTCCGGAACGGAGTCGCTCACCGCACGCGAGCGCAGGCTTCTCGAAGAAGAAACAGAGCGGCAGCGGGCGTCGAAACAGTAGGGCGGAGTCTGGCCGACGACAACGTGTTCTAGGCCGAATGTCTTACCGCGGAGGTCGCGGAGAGCGCGGAGATCATTGGCCTGCACGGGCTTAATCTCGAGACGCAGAGGTCTTGCCGGAAACACACTATCGCTCGCGTAGTCTGAGCCGTTCGTCAGCTGGAGTGTTCGTCAGAAGTACCGCAAGGGGGCCTCTGCGAACTCTGCGCTCTCTGCGGTGGTGAAAGATGATGACTCTATGATGGCGGCCTCTGTGTGTTTCTAAACCAGACCAAAGCGTCGTTGGTGAGACCGCTAAGACCGGTACGGTCGAACGTGGCTACCAGGTCGTTGGCTCCGTCACCGTCGAGATCGACGATGAGGATCGAGTTGATGAACGTCTCTCCGGCTATCTCGCTTGGGTCCACATTGGGGTCGGTGGTCGCGGCGCTTGCTGCGGCCTGTCCGGCTGGCGCGTCGTCGATGATTAACCGCTCGATCCACTGATCGTACACGCTAGGTGCCGATTGCGCGTCAAGCCAGAGCAGAGCACCTCCGCCCGAGGCGATCACCTCCACCTGCCCGTCGAAGTTCAGATCGCCGACGGCCAGGGCATGCGGTGCACGCTCGCGGAATTCCGATATCGTGTACACCTGCCACGGGATGTTCGCCACCGGCTCGGTCGTTGCTTCCGACGTCATCAGCGTGTCGGAGATTCTAAAGCCCGGCCCCTTGAACCACTGAATCACGCCGCCGTCGCTCGACCTCGCTATCACGTCCAACAAACCGTCCATGTCGACGTCCGCCAGCCGAACGATGTCCGCCTTGGTCGGCAACTGCCCTACCGTGCCGACGTGCCACGCACCGTCTGAAATGTGGAGGTCGTCCGTCAGCTCCATGTCCGGGTCATCCGGCAGCGGGTTGCGGAACCACCGCAGGTTCATGCTGGCCGCGTCCGGATAGGTCGCGACGATGTCGAGGTCGCCATCCAGGTCGATGTCACCAAGGGCGACGTCCTTGACGGCCGTCCCGAGCGGCGCCGGGTTTGGAATCTGAACCGCGGACCACGTACCGTCGCGCACCGCTCCGCTGCCTTGGTTCGAGAAGACGACTACCTCTTGCGACCCGCCGCCACAGGACGAGTTCCAGGCGGCGATCACGTCCATGTCGCCGTCCGAGTCCATGTCTCCGATGGCCATGCTCGTAAACCCGCCGACCTCCGGTGTGCCGGATACCCCGCCCGATCCAGCCAACCGGGCAGCCTCGAGCGGAACCTCCTCCCAGGCGAGCGCCTGGTTGACCTGGCTCGCAGCCGCGGGCCCAAGATAAATCAGTATCAAACCGCTAAGCTGCGGAATCCCCACGACTTCGCTATCAAGACACCCCGCTCCCGCAAGAAGCGTTTCCTTGAGCATGACGGCGATGTCGGGGGCGCCGTCCCGATCGAAGTCCGTCACCGCAAGCCCGGAAACCGAGACAGCCGGTATGTTCCCGGCAAGCGTGACGGTCTCGAAGCTGATAGCCCCGGTTTCGGTGCGCCGCTGCAGGTGAATCTGAACGGGTTGCGTTTCGTTCCAGGCCGAGACCAAGTCCATCAACCCGTCGCTGTCGAGGTCCGCCGCGACGACGAACTGGGGTCCGGCTGAGTCCTCACTGCGCGGATCAACCTGAATCGCGGTGAAGAAGCTCAGCGTCCGCCCCGTGGAGAGGAAGTCGCTGGTGTTGGCGTTCGGGGCGACGGTGCCGTAATCGCCTTGACAACCGATGAACAGCGCCGCCGCAACTAGACTGACCAACGCGGCTCCGGAGAACAGTCCCGTGGCTTTTCGCAACCGTAGCATCATGGACGGCTTCCTATGAAAACGTCGTTATTAGGCTCTTTCGGACTGGGTTCTCTTGCCAGACCGCGAGCGTGCACCTCCCGTATGGTCGGTGCGGACATACCTTGTCAGACGTTCATAGTTATCGGCGACGCAGGCAGCGGTCTTTCGGTACGACCGCCGCGGGACTGAACGCGCGGTGTCCGATAATCCGGCGAGCATCACTGCTCTTGGCGGGTGCAACTCAAAGAGACCTCCGAAGCGGACTGCCTGAAAGCAGTTGCACGCGCTCATCCGTGGCGCCTTTGCGGTTCGGGGTCTTGTTCAGTAGGAATCAGCCCACGCGGACGGTCAGCATCGTTATGTCGTCGCTTTGCTCGGCGGTTCCGACGAACGTGGCCAGCTCCTGGCGGATGTGCTTGAGTACGCCTTTGGGGTTGAGATCGGTCCGGTCGGCGAGGGCCTGGATCAATCGCTCGCGCCCGTAGGGGTCGCCGGCAGTGTTCAGAGCCTCCGTCACACCGTCCGTATAGCAGAAGAGAAGGAACGGGTCGTCGCCCAGGTCGACCGACGTGGTCTCGAATTGGGCGTCCTCCACGACACCCAACGGGTAACCGGCATCGATCTCCAGTTCGCTCGGAGTGGATCCGTCCGCCCGCACGACCACCGGAGCCCAGTGCCCGGCGCTGGCGACGTCCACTCTGTGCGAGGTCGGGTTTACGAGTACCAACAGACAGGTGATGAACCGGGATCGGTCCGAGCTGTTATAGGCCAGCTCGTTCCATCGAGACAAAAGGGCGCCGGGGTCATCGGTCTCGCCGATCGTCACCCGCACGGCGGACTGCAGGCTGGCCATGAGAATGGCGGCCGCGACGCCCTCGCCGGTAACGTCCGCGACGACCACCCAGATCCGTCCATCGTCTCGGCGAATCACGTCGTAGTAGTCACCGCTGACTCTACGGCCGGGATCGTTACTCGCGGCCACGGCGAGTTCGGCGTCGTCGGGAAGCGTCGTCGGGAAGAGACCCTGCTGGATTCCGCGGGCCAAGTCGATGTCGTGGCTTAGGCGGGCCATCTTCCGCTGCTCCTCGAGCAGTCGGCTGTTGACCAACCCGATGCTGATCTGCCGGGCGATCGCCGCAAAGAAGTCCATGTCCTCGCTCGTGTACGACGTGGAAGTGCTGGTGCGGTCGCCGTAAATGACCCCCAACACCTGGTTGCCCTGAAGCAGCGGGACGCACATGGCCGATCGAATGCCGTGCTGCACCATGCTCACCGTTGGATCGACCGGGGCGGACCCGTCGTCGGTGAACATGGCTCGCTCGCCGTGTTCGAGTGCCCGGCTGAAGAGGCTCCTGCTTATGGTAAGCTCCCCCTCGGCACCGTGCAGATTGTGGACAACCGGCCAATCGACAGTTCGCCCACCGGGGCGTCTCAGGCCCACCGCGCCGCGCTCGAAGTGGAGCGTCTCGAAACAGATAGACAACGCCTCCTCGAGCAGAGTGTCCTGACTTTGAAGCGTCGTTAGGCGCTCGCTCAGCTCGTAGATCATCTCGAGACGGCGCTGCGAGAGGGCGAGGCGCTGGTCCTTGGGAACGTACCGCGTCGCATGACTGGTGGGCATCCCATCCTCGATCACCACCGAGGACTGCGATGACATGCCCGATCCGCGGAAGATCGCCAGCGTGGCACCGATCAGGATGCGATCGCCATCCTTGAGGGGGGCGCGCGTGCAGGGCTGGTCGTTCACCAACGTCCCGTTACGGCTGCCCAAATCTTCGACGACAAAGCCGTCATTCGCGGGCGTGAACCGTGCGTGCCGACGCGACGTGCTCGGATCCTCCACAGTGATCTCGCACGAGGCGTCCCTGCCGATATCGGCGGGACGTTCGGTGAGGCGGTGGTGCAGCGTTCGACCGTCGGGCAGTGTGATGAAGAGCTCAGCCACAGGATCCTCTCTTTGCGTGAGTCAGCACCGGCCGGCGGATTCTACAGCAGGCAGGCGAGGATCAAAAGCACCGGGGGCGATGCGCCACCACGCAGGCTGCCCCGCCCGCGACCCCGGCAGTGCGGCCCGCCTGGCAGAGAAGACCGAACCCGCCCTACGGCTTGGAATCGCACCCACATACGAACTCGCCACAACCGGGACAACCCCGGCTGTACTTCGCCGCGAGGGCTTCGGTCAAGTTGACGTCGTTGATGTTCGCCAAGGTCACCAGCCAGGCGACGACGTCGGCAAACTCCTCCGCCTTCTCCTCCGGAGTCCCTTGGCGCAGGACGGCCGCCAGCTCGCCGACCTCCTCGCAGAACCACAGAAAGGTCGCCGGCGTGCCCCGCTGGCGGTCCTTGTCGCTGTACATCTTCTCGATGAGTGCTTGGAGTTCGTCGATTGTCACGGCCTGCCTCGATTCATGTGCCATGCGTGAACGGTCCTGAGGCTCTTGTCCTTATTGCTCATCGCCCGATCTTCGCCAGCCCGCGATAGTACTCAATGGTGCGTTCGAGGCCCTCGTCGAAGCTCACCGACGGCTCGAAACCGAGCAGGTCCTTCGCCAACCTCACGTCGGCACATGAATGTCGCACGTCGCCCGCTCTTGCGTCGACGTATCTCGGTTTCACGGCTGCGCCGAGCGCACGGTTGATCGCCGCGATGACCTGGTTGACCGTTATCTCACCTCCGCACGCCAGGTTCACCACGTCGCCTTGCGTCTTCTCGACCTGCATCGCCAGCAGATTCCCCTCGACGACGTTATCTATGTGAGTGAAGTCGCGCGACTGCTCGCCGTCGCCGTAGACGATGGGTGGCTCGCCGCGCAGGATGGAGGTCACGAAGGCGGGGATGGCCGCCGCGTACTGGCTCATCGGATCCTGTCGCGAGCCGAACACGTTGAAGTACCGCAGCGTGATCGTCTCCAAACCGAAACACTCGAAGAACGCTCGCCCGTACAACTCCCCGGTAAGCTTCTGTACGGCGTACGGACTCAGTGGCCTGGGTGTGAGCCCTTCGTGCTTCGGCGACTCTTCGGCATTGCCGTATGCGGAGCTGCTCCCCGCGTAAATGAAGCGCCGGACGCCGTGCTGTACAGCCGCACGCAGCATGTTGAATGTTCCGTCGATGTTGGCATCGTGGCTGGGCTGCGGATCGTCGACCGATTTGGGCACCGAGCCTATCGCCGCCTCGTGGAACACGTATTCGACGCCCTGGCACGCTCGCAGACAGGCCGCGGCGTCGCGGATGTCGTCTTCGACCAGCTCAACGGTGTTGCCGAGGTGGGACAGATTCTCACGCTTGCCGGAGGAGAAGTTGTCCAGCACGCGGACTCCGTGGCCGAGCTCGAGCAGCCTCGTGGTGAGGTGCGAGCCTATGAACCCCGCCCCGCCGGTAATCAGGACACTTGCCATGTTCGTTAACGCTCCCTAGCGAAAGTATGTCGACCCGACCGTCGTGCCGGTAAGTCAGGTCGGGTCCATAGTGTATCGGCAATGGCGACCTGGGGTAGCCCGCGCATAAGCCGCCGTCCGGC
>CBDUZY010000150.1:0-6642 GCA_965371825.1 uncultured bacterium | reverse complement strand
CAAGAGAGGCTCAGAATCCCAGCCGAGCTGCATGATAGTGCGGACGGCGGCTTCGACAACGGGGGTTACTCGGGGGATTCAGCCTGCTCGACGCCCCAGGGCACCCGTCCGTATTCAATCTGACGTGCTCTGACAGCCGTGCACCTCGCCTCCCGACGCTCGGTCCCGGGCCGGTTTGCACCGGCGGGTCGCGCCGAAGCGGCGAGGTTGACAGGCCGCGGAAGCGCGTTACCATGCGGGGCTATGAATCGACTTGTGCTGACTATTGTGGCGACTGTTGTTTCGTGGCCTGTGGGCCTGACCTTGGCTGCCCCGCGCCCCGGAATCGCCCCGAAGGCCTGGCAGCTCGACTTCGAGTTCTATGATCCGCAGAGGATAACGCTCCGGCTTCCCGGCGAAAACGTCGAGACCACCTACTGGTACATGTTGTACAGGGTGACGAACCGGACCGGGCAGGACGTGCAGTTCTACCCGTCAGCCAGATTGGTAACGAGCACGCTGGAGGTCGTCGAGGCCGGTGATCAGATCGCACCGGGCGTCTTCCGGGCCATCAAGGCCCGCCACCGGGATGAGTTCCCCTTCTTCGAGCCGCCGACCAGGATCACCGGCGAGCTGCTTCAGGGTGAGGGGAATTCCAGGGTGTCGGCCGCTGTGTTTCACGAGTTCGACCCCGAGGCGAGCAGTTTCAAGCTGTACATCGCCGGATTGTCTGGCGAAATAGAGCGAGTAATTAACCCCGTGTTCAATCCGAAACGGGGTGTGTCGAAGGACAACCCGCGGTTCTTCCTGCTTCGGCGGACGCTCGAGATCGTCTACGACCTGCCGGGCGATCCGGATACGCGGGCAATGGCAAAACCGATTCGTCGCAGCCGTGAATGGGTAATGCGCTAGACGGCAAGCGGCACTAGACCAACGCGGAGAAGTGCGTTATGGCACATAAAAAAGGACAGGGCTCGTCGCGCAACGGTCGTGACAGCAACCCCCAGTTTTTGGGAATCAAGCGATACGCCGGCCAGGGCGTTACGGTCGGCACCATCATCCTCCGGCAGCGGGGGACGCCGCACCTTCCCGGTAAGAACGTAGGATGCGGGAGGGATCACACGCTGTTCGCGTTGGTTGACGGCGTCGTGCGGTTCCGCGGTCGGAAGGTCGACGTGGTACCCGCGGGGACGTAGCCTCGCCGCTGCGCTATGATTTGTACGCTACGTGGGTGGTGGTGACGCCACCCTTTTTGTTGGGCTGAGCCAAGAGCACTTCCATGCTTGTCGATCGCGCCGAGATCTACATTCGAGCCGGGAAAGGCGGCGACGGCTGCGTGAGCTTCCGCCGGGAGAAGTTCATTCCCAAAGGCGGCCCGGACGGCGGCGACGGCGGTGACGGCGGTTCGGTCTACGCGGTGGCTACGGCGGGTGTGGATACGCTGCTCGATTTCAGCGGGCGGCATCACTGGATGGCTGATAACGGCCGACCGGGAATGGGCAAGAACATGACCGGGCACGGCGGAAAGGACTTGGTGCTTCGCCTCCCGGTCGGGACATTAATCCACGACCGCGACACCGGTCTATTAATCAAGGACCTCTCCGTCCTCGACGAGCCCGTGCGTATCGCCGAGGCGGGCAAGGGCGGTCGAGGTAACGCTCGCTTCGCCACGGCAACGCATCAGACACCGAGAGAATCGGAGCCCGGAACGCCGGGGCAAGAGCGTTGGTTGCGGCTGGAGCTGAAGCTGATCGCCGACGTCGGGATCGTCGGCCTGCCCAACGCCGGAAAGAGTACTTTGCTGTCCCGCCTCTCCAAAGCCCGCCCCAAGATCGCGGACTACCCTTTCACCACTTTGGAGCCGCAGCTCGGAATCGTCGAGCTTTCGGATCACCGGCGGTTCGTCCTGGCGGACATTCCCGGTTTGATCGAGGGTGCGCATGAAGGAGCCGGGCTCGGCGATGACTTCCTGCGACACATCGAGCGTACGCGCGTGGTCCTCCACGTCGTAGACGTCGGCGACGAGTATTCGGTTATGACGCCGGCAGATGCATATCGCACCGTGCGTGACGAGCTCGCGAAGCACAGCAAGAAACTCGCGGCCAAGGAAGAGATCGTCGTAGCCAACAAGATCGATATCACCGGAGGGCGCGAGGCGGCCGACGCCCTCGGCGACGCGATCGGCCGCAAAATCTTGCCGGTCAGCGCGGTAAGCGGTATAGGACTGGGCGCGATGGTCGAAGCACTCTGGGACCTGATCAGGCGGGAAAGAGAGACGACGGCTCCCGACCGCTCCGAAACGGCGGCGCCGATCAGACCGCCGCCCCACCGGGAGAACTCATGACCTCACCGATAGCGCCCTATGATCCCGAATCACCCATCGTGGTCGTCGACGTCGGTAACACGTCGATCAAGGTTGCGACATGGCAGCGGAACGAGCTGAAGACCCCGCTCTCCGCCGCCACCGAGGATCAGGCAGCGTTCGAGAAGACCTACGCAGCCCATGCCGAGGCCGCACCGAAGGGTCGACCCGCCGCAACGGTAATCGGGTCGGTTGTCCCGGAGGCACTGGAGCGAATCAAAGCTCACGTTTTCACCCAGCAGGACAAGGAAGCGCTGGTCGTGGGCGAGACACTTCCGCTACCGATCGATGTGGGCGTAACGGATTCTCTCGTGATCGGTGTCGACCGTGTCTGCGCGGCGGCGGCGGCCTATGAAAAGCTTCAGACGGGTTGCACGATCGTCGACTTTGGAACTGCGGTAACCGTCGATCTGGTCGACGATGACGGGACGCTGCTCGGCGGCGCCATCCTACCCGGCGTTGCGATGCAGCTTCGTGCCCTCCATGAGTACACGGCCGTCCTGCCCGAAGTGGAGCCCGGCGTCCCGGAGCTGCCGTTCGGCCGAGATACCACCGAAGCGATACAGAACGGCGTTTGCCGCGGGATTGCCGGCGCCGTGCGGGGCCTGGTCGAGGGATTCGCAGCCCACCTCAACCACTGGCCGCAGGTCGTCGCCACCGGCGGCGACGTCACCTTGCTCGCCCCTCAATGTGACTTCCTCGATGTGATGGTTCGTGACCTGGCCCTTCGCGGCATCGGGTTGGCCTACACGAAGCATCTCGCTGAAATGGGTGCATGACCGGCACGACCAACCATCGGGTCATTCTGCTCACACCGCCCGGCGCGGGGGCGATCGGCGTAGTACGGGTCGTCGGACCGGACGCGGTTTCGCTTGTAAACCAAGTGTTTCGTCCACGAGGCACGCGGACCTTCTCCCGCAACGACGGTGGGCGCCTTCGGTACGGGCGTTTCGTTGACGGCGAAGAGACGGTCGACGATGTCATCGTCAGCGTCGCTTTGGCGAGTGACCCCGTGACGGTGGACATTTGCGCCCACGGAGGCATCCGCATCATGGAGCGGATTCTCCAAACGCTGGAAGGGCTCGGCGCGGAACTCAGTGAAACCGACGCGGACCGCGGTTCTGTTTGGCCCGCGGAGAATGCCGTTGAGCGGGAGGCGCTCGAGGCCATATCACGGGCCAAGACGATTCGCGCGGTTCGCTTTTTCTCCTGGCAAAGGGATCACCTTCCGGGACACTTAGCGAAGATCGCATCGATGTGCGAGTCGGATCCGGGCCAGGCGCGGACCGCTCTCGAGCAGGTAATCGACGGTTTCAGCGCGGCACGGACGCTCCTGGACGGTGCGACGGTCGTACTAATCGGACCACCGAACAGCGGTAAGTCCACCCTCTTCAATCGGCTCGTGGGTAGGTCGGCTGCGCTCGTCTCGCATGTAGCGGGAACGACACGCGACTGGGTCGCCCAGTGGGTTGATTTGGACGGTGTTCCGGTTCAGCTGGTCGACACGGCCGGGTTGCGTCCGAGCGCGGAGGCCATCGAAAGGGACGCTGCGGCGGCATCTCGGAACATCATCGAATCAGCCGACGTTCGAGTGGTCGTGCTGGATGGCTCGGAGGAGCTTTCTTCGGACATCACGAGTTCCACGGAGTTGTCGTCGCCCGACGCGGCGACCGTAATTGCGGCGAGCAAGGCGGACTTGCGTCACGCTTGGGCTCTGTCTGAGATCGCGGCGTCGCACTCCACGAAGGATGTAGCCGCCCTTCGCGTCTCGGCCTTGGCGGAGACCGGCCTCGACCAGTTGGGCGCGCGGATTCTCACCGCCCTTGGAATGGAACCGGTCGCTTCACCGGGTCACGCCCTATTCACGGCGCGTCAGATCGATATCGGGCGCGAGATCCTCGCTGTCGACGGCGAGGACATGAAATTGACAACGGACAAACTCCACCATAACTTATTAAGCCGTGCTTAGTGACTTGGGCTGATCGGGGGGTATAATCGCGTGAGGCGTTCACGGCGTCGACGGGTGGAGGTGATTCGGCGCCGCGAGCATATCCTCGCCGAGGGATCGCGCAGTAAGGTTTCGGTTGGCCCTTCGCGAAACGCAGCACCTGCGGTGCAGGTTGTCATGTGGTTGTCGGACCTGGTGAGCGGCGTCTAGCAGTGGACGTCGTGGGAACGTATTAGTGCATGTCGATTGAGGACTCGCAATTCGCTCGGATTGTGATCGAACGGAAGCTCTGCTCGGCCAACGAAGTCGAGTTGATCCGCGCCGATCAGAAGGCAGCGGGTTCAAAGGACGCAAGCACTCCCCTTGTGGACCTTCTTCTTCAACGCGGCTACATAACGCATTCCCAGATCAAACGGTTGCACTTGGCGCTGGACGAGGACTCCATGTATCGCCCGGCGCAGCAGATTCCCGGCTTCCAGGTCCTCAGCAAGGTCGGGCAAGGGGCGATGGCGGTCGTGTTCAAGGCCAAGCAGCTCAGCCTGGACCGCATCGTAGCGATTAAGGTCCTTCCCAAACGTCTGAGCGAGAACCGGGAGTTCGTCGATCGCTTCTATCGTGAAGGGCGCGCGGCCGCCCGGTTGAACCATGCGAACATCGTCCAAGCGTATGACGTCGGTGAGTCCGGCGGTTACCACTACTTCGTGATGGAGTTCATCGACGGGAAGACGGTGTACGACCTGGTCGACGACGGTCGACCGGTCGAGGAAGCCGAGGCGCTGCGAATCCTGCTCCAGTGCGCCCACGCCCTTCACCACGCCCATCTTCAGGGACTCATTCACCGCGATGTGAAGCCCAAGAACCTCATGATCACCAAGGCCGGGGATGTGAAGCTCGCGGATATGGGTCTCGCCCGGGAGATGAGTGACTACGCAACCGCGACGGCTGAGGCGGGGCGGGCCTACGGCACGCCGTACTACATAAGCCCCGAGCAGATTCGCGGGGAGATCGACATCGACGCCCGGGCGGACATCTACGGGCTCGGAGCCACTTTCTATCACATGGTGACCGGCGGCGTGCCCTTCGACGGTACGACACCATCCGCCGTGATGCACAAGCACCTCAAGGAGCCGCTGGTACCGCCGGATCACACGAACAGCTCGTTGTCGGCGGGGGTGGGCGAGATCATCGAGGTGATGATGGCCAAGGATCGCGAGGAGCGATATCCCTCGATGGAGGAGGTGATCTCAGACTTGGAGGCGGTCGCCAACGGCGAGGCGCCATTTCAGGCCCGCCAGAAGTACGATCACGGTCTGCTCGAGACGTTGGCCACGGGACGCGCGGTGGACGAGGTGCCGACCGAGTCGGAACAGGCGGCTACGTCCGCCCCCAAGATCTCAGCGCAATGGGTAGTCGTGCTGGGAATCCTGCTCATGCTCTCCGTACTGTGCAACGTCGTGCTCTTCGCCTTCCGCTAGGAACCGCAGCCCAACATATCCGGAAGCAGCGGCAACGGGTCGGGGTCGTTTACGCGTGCCCGACCGTGGCGGATGACCCGGATGTCCCAGTCGTCGCTTGTGCCCATGTCGTCGTCGATTCGGGAGAGCTCCGCCGGGACGACGTCCGTGCATTCTCGAAGCGTTTCGTTCGCCCTGAGAAACACGTCCCTGTGTATCTCCATCCTGAGCGGACTGTCGTCCGAGTCGTACCCCTCGGAACCGGTGTACCAGACTTCCAGCGTGAACGATTCGACGTAGTAACCGTGCGCCTCGCTGATGATGAAGTTGAGCCTGTTCTTAGCGCTGCTCTCATCCACCTCAACCTGAACGAGTACCTCCGGCTTCTCGGAAGGTTCTTCTCCTGGGAGAGGTCTCTTGCCTAGCTCGGTTCCCATCTCGCGCGCCCTCCGAATCTCCTCCTTCTCGGGTGCACTCAGTTGGGTGGTGTTATCCTCAGGTGCGACAGCCTTCTTGGGAACGGCAAACCAAACGGCGAGAGCCGCGGCGACGACGACAAGTATTATGAGGCGTGCTTTCATAGTGGACCTCCGATTGGATTTCGTTGCGGCGTTACGAGCAGCGAGTCCCCGGAAGACTCTCCCAACTCGACCAACCTCTACCCCCCGTTCGCCTCAGGGCGGCCGTCCCGGATGCGGCATCCGGAGCTCGGTGCCGGCTGACGCCGCCCTGCAGCGAAGAGCGAGGGTGAGTATACGGCACATACGGACGCGAACAAGTGTCGGTTCCTGTGCCGGGCCGGGGCGCGAATCCCGGGACGGGGCGTCGAGCGTTTGCGGGACCGGCCGCATTGACGAGGCGCTCGCAGGGCGTAAACTACTGCCGGAAGAGTGATTGTG
>CBDUZY010000149.1:0-6686 GCA_965371825.1 uncultured bacterium | reverse complement strand
TGATCGCCGGTATCCGGGTCGCGCGAGTCAGCCAGCTTCGCGAGCCCGAACACTACGGCGTCGCGCGTTCGAACCAGGTCCTGTCGTTGCCGTAGTCCCTGAGCTATCGAACGTGTTCGCTCGCGTTCCGCTCCTTCGTGGAAGCGAGCGAGAATCATGTAGGTCGGGATTCCCAGCAGGACGCAAGTCCATGCGAAGGTGAGCCCGGAAAGAGCCGGGAGCGATTCGAGCGTTGCAGTCGCCTGTCGCTCGATCGCCGATCGAGGGCGGTACGCGAGTACGAACCCGCCGTCCCGGTCGACGGCGCCGGCCACCGCGACTAGCTGTTCGGTGGGCGACTCTATCACGCCGTCTGCGTGGCGAAGTTGCTTGTTACTCGTCTCGGAAGACGGCGTCCAGGATACGTGGGAGCCAACGGGGAAAACAACCTCACTGTCCGCGCCAGAGGGTCTTGACGCCAGTACTCGCCATTGACGATCAACGACAAGCAGACCGCCTCGAACGGTCGGTTGTTGTCTGAAGACAGCCTCGATCCACGAGGACGGCGGTGCATCATCGCCCGGCACTCGGTCTTCGATACTTACCCCTGATAACGCATCCGCCAACCGATCGATGTCGGTGTCCATTTCGAGTAGGACCGCGTCCCTGGCATCGCTGAAGGACGCCGACACGACGAGCCGGTCGTGCATCCACAGGCCTACTGCGAGACACACAGCCTGAGTGAGAAGTATCAGCCCAACATGTTTGGCAAGCTTGCTCATGTCGAGGCGCGGCCCCCAAGGAAGCAGCGGCGGAGGCGCGACGCCTGGGTCGCGCAGCGCGCATGGCCGGTGTGGAAGCATCGCGACGCCACTTGCGTCGCTACAGAGTGTTCGGAAGGAACAGCAGTTGACTTGACGTGATCGAAAGGGGATCCGTCCGCCGATGGCGGTACTAAGTATCGGACTCGCGCCACTCCGCCAAACGGCGCATAATACCGGCCGCCCGCTCGCGGATTGCCGATAACGCGCCGGTCGCGAGATCGTCGGGATCGAAGAGCGTGCGAACGAACCCGACACCGGCGCAGCCCGCCTCCAGGAAGTCGATGAAGTTATCCGGCGCCGGCCCCGCTGTTGGAAAGAGCTTCAGGTGAGGTAGGGGGCCGCGAACCGCCTTGATGAAGTCCAGCCCGCCCGCCGGTTCGGGGAAAACCTTGACGAAGTCCGCCCCACACCTGTGAGCGGTCTCCATCTCCGTTGGAGTGCAGGCCCCGGGAATGCATGCGACGTCCAGTGCGACCGCCGCAGCCAGGACAGCCGGGTCACAGATCGGAGATACGAGGAAGCTAGCCCCGGCGGAGACCGCTTCTCGCGCGAGAGCAGGCGACATGACCGTACCCGCCCCAACAAGCAAGCCGGGTTTGCGGGCGTATTCGGCGACCAGCTCGAGGGCGCCGGGCGTGGTGAGCGTGAATTCGACCATTCGAAAGCCCCCGTCAACGGCTGCTTGCATCGCGTCCGAGGCGAGCGACTTATCCTCCGTCCGAATAATCGCGCTGACCCGCTCCGTTTGAATCCTCTCCGAAACCTGATGCCTTCGACTCGCGGCTGTCATCTAGTCGTCTCCGTGTGAAACCCGCGTCCTTGAACCGAGCCCGAACCCTGTTGGGCAGCCACGTGCAATCTCGCGATCGAATCGGCGGTCATTGTCGTCGAAAGGCGGTAGCCGCGAAAGCCCCCACTCCAAGGGATCGGGCGCCCGGACTACAAACACGCCTGTGAATCTGCCAGGCGGCAGGTCCGAGCCGTTCGAGGCCGGCGCGTACCGATAGTCTCGTCTTCCGCCGCGTGACACATCTTCACCGTTATGCTACACTGAGTGCAGACCCCATACGGTAGCAGGAGATTACCAAGATGCAGAATCGGACCCCGCTGACAATCGTGTTTCTAGTCGTGCTCGCCGCGCTTGCCGGCTATGCCGTTTGCCGAAAGCCTGACGAAGGAATCACGACGGTGGCACCGATCACGCCTGACGCTTCCGGCGAGAGTGTTGTCGCCGAGCCGGCAAGGCCGCCGGTCGACGAGCCCGAGATCGATCCCGCACTCCAAACTGTAATCGACGAGCTGATCGCGCGGTGGGACGAGCTCCACATCGTCTCCGCGTCGCTGAAGACGCACCTGCCGGAGGCTGCGGGGAGCCGCGGGAACACGATCGGCCAGGGCAAGTATGACTACATCAAGACCGACGACGGCATCCGCATCTGGTACTGGATGTTCAACAATCTTGCGTTTTTTCCGGATCCAGAGGATCGTGGTGCCGCGACCAAGTTGACCGCCGAGAATCTCATCAGCGTGTACGACGGCGAGTTCCTCTACCAGGAAGTCGGTCAACTCGAGTTCAAGAAGACGGTTAAGACGACCTATCACCCCGACAAGATCCTCCAGATAGGCGGATCGGACCTTTTCCGTCGCCTTTTGGAGCTGAACACGCTGAAGCTCATCGGTGAAGAAACCTACAACGAGATGCAGACATACGTCATCGAGGCCACTCCCAAGGAGGGAGACTGGACCGAGACCTACTGGTTCGACAAGGAGACGGGCATCCGTGTCCGGATCATCCAACCCGGCGAGACCGAGGTCCCCGCACTGACGTTCGAGGTGACCGAGATCGACCTCGATCCGCAGTTCGACGACGATCACTTCATCTACAAGCTCAAGGGCACGTACGAGCTGATCGACCAGACGCAAGCTGCTCCGTAGAGCCTCGGACTGACACCACGACACCGGCACCGCCTCGTGCTCCGTTCCTTGCCGAGTGTCCGCTTCGGGCGCTCGCGTCATCCATGAACGGGCCTAGGTCAAGTAGCCTGCGGCTATGGGACGTGGCCAAGCTGAACCGTAGTGACACGCCGGCCTGCAGCTCGTCCGCCCGGATCTTGACGGTTCACACACGGAACAGTTGTAAACCGACCGTCTGATTCCCCGGGCAACGATGACAGATGGGTTGCCCGGCGCGACGAAGAACTTCGAGCAAGTTCAAGCGGCGTCAGGTGTGCTTTGACCATCTCACATTGCCTGCGGTTTGCAACCCCGGCCCGCAACGGCTATAGACTACGTCCTAGAAGCAGCGGTCCGCCCGCGATGCGGGCCCGCCTTCGAGTGGAAGTGTAGCCGCGACGCAGCAGTCATGGAGTGTATATGTCCAGCGATGCCACGACAGAGAGCAACGGCGATGTGACAGAGGTACACGAGCAGCACCGCGCCTTCGGCCGTGCATACTGGATGCTCAACTCGATCGAGATGTTCGAGAGGTTGGCGTACTTCGGGATTCGCGCGGTCGTCCCTTTGTACATCATGCAAGCGACCGAACCCGGCGGCCTGCACCTGACCGCGGTCCACAAGGGAACGATCTACGCCTGGTGGGCGGTGTTCCAGTCTTTCCTGCCTATCGTCACGGGGGGGATCGCCGACCGGTACGGGTTCAAACGCGTCCTGTTCTTCTCGATTCTGGCGAACATCACCGGCTATGTGATGATGGCCAACTTCCACAGCTACTGGGGGTTTTTCGCGGGCATCATCGTGCTGGCGACCGGCACCGCGTTTTTCAAGCCATCTCTTCAGGGTTCGCTCGCCCAGAGCTTGACGAAGGAGAACTCGTCGCTGGGTTGGGGCATCTTCTACTGGGTCGTGAACATCGGCGCCTTCGGTGCTCCGATCGTAGCGACTCTGATTCTGGGCAAGCCCCACAGCGCCGAGGGATGGCGGACGTTGTTCTACGCGTGTGCCTGTTTCACGGCCTGCAATCTGCCACTTTTGCTTACCTTCAAGGACGTGCCGTCAGGGTCCTCCAAAACAGAATCGCCATGGCAGGTGATCAAGCACACCGTGGTCAATGTCTTGGAGCCGCGCCTTGTCACCTGGTTGCTCATCATGTCGTGTTTCTGGCTGATGATGTACCAGCTCTGGGACCTGCACCCAAACTTCATCACCGACTGGGTCGATAGCTCCGCCGTCGCCGCCCATGCCCCGCAGATGTGGCAGGAATACGGTGACCGCGGCCTGATACAAGTACCCCAGCAGATTCTGTTGAATCTGAACGCCGGTCTCATCATCCTGCTGATCGTCCCGCTATCGTGGGCTGCACGGAAGATGCGCACTCTCAGCGCGATGTTGGTTGGCATGTCGGTCGCCACCTGCGGCGTTCTGATCGCAGGTCTAACCGATAGCGGCTGGATTCTGCTGCTCGGTATCGTGTTCTTCTCGCTCGGCGAGATGTGGACCGGGCCGAAGAAGAACGAGTATCTCGGTCTGATCGCCCCGCCAGGGAAGAAGGGACTATACCTGGGATATGTGAACATCCCGATCGGCATCGGCGTGTTCGTCGGCTCGTACATGGCCGGCTTCGTCTACGACAACTACGGCGAGAAGGCGACGCTAGCCCTCAAGGAACTCGCCGCAAGACCGGAACTCGTCGCCCGGGCGGCGCAGTCCATCGACTGGAGCGATTCGCTCGAGAAGCTTCCGGCGCTTCTCGATATCGAACGTGATCAGGCATTCGCACTGGCCCAACAGCACCTCGGGCAGGACACCGAGACGGCGGCCGAGACGTTGCAGACGAAATTCAAGTATGACGAAGGGCAGATCGTCAACCTCGGGTACTTGTTCCTCGCATCCGATCCGAAGTTCGCCGAGAAAGCTCGGGCGGGACTCGAGGACGAGCACGAGCTACATGGGGCCAACATCGCTGCAGCGCCGGAACCCACACCGGCTGATTATCCGAACTACGTGCATCGCCTGCCCGATTGGATCGACACGAAACGCGTCGAGGTGTGGGAGGTGCTCCGTGAACTCGTGGCCGCCGCCGATTTCGATTCCGATCGCGTTCAGGACACGGCGATCATCGACATGCTGTGGGAGCGCTTCGGCGGCGAGCCGGCCGTGCTCAACAACCTTGCACTCGAGTACCTGGCCCAGGGAACGCCGCTTCTCGGTTTGGTTATCCAGGGCGTAACGCTCGCTGATCCATTCACGGAGATACAGGAGAAGTTCGGCATCGGAAGGACGAAGTCGTTCGCGGCTCTTAGCGCTGCGATCGGCGCGGATGCGTCTGCCGTCGACGCAGCACTAGACGATTTGGATATGCCTGAGGCAGACCGCGATGACCGCCTATTCGCCCTGCTAGCCACGCGCCCCCATCTGGTGTTCACCGCCACGGCCCGACGGAATTGGACCAACGATGTCTCGTTGCTTCGCGAGATGATCGAGTCGGACGCCGACGCAAAGACAATCGTGGAGCGGGACGTCTGGGAGCCGAACGGTGTGCTGGAAGTCGCAAAGTCAATCTTCGGGTACGTGCCACCTCGGCAGGACATGTACGGCCGGCTCGCGGAGAACCAGGACCTCATCCAGAGGGCGTTCGGCTGGAAGGACTGGTCCCAAACACCCGACCAGACCGTCCGACTCTTTCGGCTGAATCCGTTCGAAGCCCGGTCACTCGCCGCCGCGGAAGTGAACCAGGCCTCACTCACTGCCACGAAGCTACTCTGGGACACATACGACCCGCAATACAAGGTGTGGCTTCCGTTCGCGGCGATCGGTGTCCTCGCTACGATCGCTTTAGCCATCTTTGGGCAGATGGCCAAGCGCTGGAAGGACATGAACGCCTAGGCCCTCGCAATCGGCTAGCCACTATGTGTCATCCCGAGTCGTAGTCGCGCCCAAGGGACGAAGAACGTTCGTGTCGGTAGAGTGCCGCTAAGCCCGGGCTCTTGCGGAATTCCTTAGCACTACGTAGTATGCCGCCGCTTCAAGAAGAGGGCCGACATCCGTGGCAACAGTCTCGCTCGATGGCGTTACCAAGATTTATAAGGGAAAGACCGGTGAAGTCCGCGCTGTCGATCGGATCTGCCTCGACGTTTCCGATCGGGAGTTCGTCGTGCTGGTGGGTCCGTCCGGATGCGGCAAGACGACTACCCTTCGACTTGTCGCCGGGCTCGAGGCGGCAAACGCCGGCACGATCCGCATCGGCGAGCGCGTGGTCAACAACGTCGCCCCCAAGGACCGTGACATTGCCATGGTCTTTCAGAACTACGCCCTCTATCCACACATGACTGTCTTCAAGAACATGGCCTTCGGCCTGAAGATGAGGCGAGTTCCGAAAGGCGAGATCAAGAGGAAAGTGCACGAAGTCGCCCGGATGCTCGGCATCGAACAACTGCTGGACAGAAAGCCCGCCGCGCTGTCCGGCGGAGAGCGACAGCGCGTCGCCGTTGGGCGAGCCATAGTGCGCCGTCCGCAAGTGTTTCTCTTTGACGAACCGCTCTCCAACCTGGATGCCAAGCTGCGCACGCACATGCGCACGGAGATAAAGGGCCTTCACCGACAGCTCGAGGCCACGATCCTCTACGTCACGCACGACCAGGAAGAGGCGATGACGTTGGGGGACCGACTCGTGGTCATGGACGGCGGCGTTGTGCAGCAGTGCGGGACGCCCTTGGAGGTCTACAACCGGCCGGTGAATCGCTTCGTGGCCGGCTTTATCGGCAGACCGTCGATGAACTTTCTCGAAGGGCGTCTGGAGGCGGATTCGGTTGCGGCGAATGGTGTGTGCTTTATCGGGAGCGGTGGATTCCGCCTCGATCTGGCGCCCGATCGAGCCCGTAAGCTCCAACCGCACGTCGGCCAAAACGTGATCCTGGGCGTCCGGCC
>CBDUZY010000148.1:0-6691 GCA_965371825.1 uncultured bacterium | reverse complement strand
CCGCGACGATGTCTCGAACATGATTGTCGAGAAAAGTGCGCCAAGTCTGTGACGGTGGCTTGCGATGCCGAACCATGTATTTGGCCACCGTTGTCTCGGAAAGCTCGTAGCCAAGCAGCTTAAGCTCGGAGTGAATCCGCGGTGCGCCCCATGACTGATTCTCGCGGCACATACGGCGTATCAGCTTGCGAATCTCGGCCTCGATCCTGGGACGCCCAACCTTGCCTGCCCTCGACTTCCATCGCCAATACAAACGGAAGCCATCCCGATGCCATCGGGCCACGGTGTCGGGCTGTACGATCACCAGCACGGAACGCCAACCCGCCCAGAACCGAAACAGCCACACCCAGAAGATGCGGTCGCGCTTCCGCAATCGCGGGCGCTTGGACTTGTGCTCCAGGACGGCAAGTTGTTGCCGTAGGGCGAGGTTCTCGGCTGCCAGCTCGACTTGTCTTCGAAACAGCGCGCCGAGAAAAACGAAGATCATGTGTATCGGCCCCATGCACCGCTCCCAAACCCATCACCTTATATATGTGCGAACAGGCACGAGCGTAGCTGCGGTCGCGGCAACGTCAAATATGGAAGCCCTCGGAAACGCCAAAAAACGCCGCTTCTCGTCCGGATGGGGTTTCCGGGAGACACAGGAGTATTGTCCCTCGGCAGGAACTGTCTGAGCCGTGCCATTGCCCATGCTCTCCGGGTTGTGCCTATTCGCCGATCGTCACCATGCCACCCTGCGCTACGAGGGTAACGTCCTGGTTGATGGTGAACGTCTCGTTGTAGGACCCGGCTGCGATCTTGATGCGTGCTCCGGGCCAGGCCGCTACGCGGGCGAGGTAGATCCATGTGTATGGCCAACCGGGTGTTCCGTTTCCCGGAGCCGGAGACGAACGGTCGACGTGCAGCGTGCCCCCGACATCGAGCCACCACCGGATTAGTGGATGAGTCTCCTCGAACTCACCGTACATGGCCCAGAAGCTGTCGATGTTGCCGCAGTTCAGATCATCGGGGTGTGTTCCGTCTGAAGAACAACGTCCTAACAGTTGCCCGGCGAGTTGTCCGCTGGAATTGAAGATGCCGGATCCGCTGGAGCCGCCTTGGTTCAGTCCATCAACCATGTTATAGTAGTCGAAATCGGAACCGTCCTCGCACAGGCAGCCGGGACAAACGCCCACCGGGCTCAGGAATACGGTTCGCTTCCATGATCCGCTGGGGTGGTGGATTCCCACGCCGTTAATACTCGTCTCGGTCGTCCAGCCGGCGAACCCGATGCCACCCGGCAGGTCTCCCGCCAGGCGGATAAACGCCATATCGTTCCCGTCATCGGCGGAGACGCTTTCCAGAAGCGTGCCACTGGTACTGCGTGGCAGCGCGTCGTAGTCCGGCAACGGTCCGCCGCAGGAGTCTCTCTGATAGAACCAGGCAACCTCCAGCGAGCCGGCTTCCGCCTGTGAGCCGATGCAGTGTTCCGCAGTCAAGAAGTACGGGACCCACGTTTCGTTGTCGTGGTCGGTGAGCAGCGTTCCCGTGCAGACGTAGCCCCCACCGCCGCTGACGAAGTTCATCTGCCCGGTGGCCTGGCGGGCCGAGGTGCTGACACCGTAGCACATCACGTCCAGATGGCAGGGGAGCACACTCCAGCCAGTCGCCGCTCGATCCGTATCTGAAGCCCCGGGGTAGTCGTCGAAATGAACGATCTCCGAGATTCCGAACTTCGGCATTTCCATGCCGGTCATCTCGATGTAAATCTCTTCGCCGGGCAAGGACGGTGTCCAAAAATCGCCGCCGCGATCTTGCCCCTTGCCGGTGTACGGGCCACGTGTGATGAGACCCTCGCGGCCGTATGCGTAGAGCACTACCGACCCCTCAGGGGCATCGAAATCCGTAAAGTGGACACGCATGGCGAGCGCGTCGGGTGATCGAATGGCCAACGTCCACATCGATTGGTCACCACCGAGAGGAAAATGCCGCAGCGCGTTGGGATCGATGCTGATTGAGCCCTCCGGGATCGCCCGGACCAAGCCCACACGCTTCGGTCCGGGCCGCAGATCCCCGAACTTCCTCGTTGATTCCTGATCGGCCTCCGCAATGCGTTCGGGCGTGACCGGACCCAAGTTGATAATGTTGATACCTTCCTGAAAGGCATCCGCCAGCCCGGAACTTTGGGGGACCACCGCAAACACCCTTGCTGCGGCCGTTGCCTCGATGGGCTTGATGGTGGCAGGCGCCTCGTGGATGACTTCGTCGTCTGCTGGCACGGTTGCCGTGATGTCTGCGTCTTGAGCGATCGCACTGCCAGCGGCCAAGAGGGTGGCGATCACGATCAGAGTACTACGTAGCTTCATGACAAGTTTCTCCGCAAAGTGTGGCATCCGCTACTGAAGACTCACCAATACGAGGACCAGCCCGCTGCCTTCTTCGAGTGGAGTCATGGCCTTGCCGATGATCGCCCCTTGGCCGGCTGAATAGTCGGTCACCCTCATGGCATGCCCTGGCGTGTTGGACGTGGTCAACATGTTGCCGGGTTCGATCGGCCCACCGGCGGAATCGCAGTGGACCCATACTCGGCCGGTCAGCGCGATTGGCGGTGCATCATCGAGTCCAGGCAGATAGCCCAGAATCGTACCCGCAGGGAGATCGTTGGCTCCGCTGACCACGCCGGCCACGCGGCGGTCGTAGGCCGTTCGCGAGAGGCGAAGCTGGCCCGGATTGTCCGGGTCGATCACCACCACCATGCCGGGCTTGACCGACTCGCTGACCGGGAACTTCTCGGCTATGTCCGCCCCCGTGATCTGGAGCACGTCTACCCTGGCCTTCCCGACCACCTCAAGACTAGGAATGTCGTAGTTCATACCTTGGACGGTCAGGGCGGGGTGTTGGTTGGCCCCGTTGGTCATGGTGATTCGGACTCCGTCACCGGTTCCGAGTTGGGTGAAGTTCGCCATGCGCCCACCACTGTTTTCCAGGACATCCAGCCTGGAGTTGGCATCCGCATGTCCGATGGCGACTTTGCCTTCCCGGTTGATGGTGATGGCGTCGATGTTGTTTGCCCCAAGAATCAGCGAATCATCGAACTCTTGCATGATCTCGAGTTTGTTCAGTCCGCTGCGATAGCCGATTCGACCAACGACCTGCGCGCCGTCCTGCTTGAGCACGATACGGGCGTTCTGAGTCTCGCTGCCGGCGTTGTTCGTGTCAGCATCGATAATGAGATCGATCCCACCCAGGCTCGAGAGATGCAGTAAACCCGCCGGCGACGTAGTCCCGATTCCGAGTTCACCGTTGGCGTTGAGCACCATTTGGGTCGACGGAAGGGCCGCGTAGAGGTCGTCTCGTGTCTGGAAGTGCAACTCGGTGCCCGACTCGCGGATCAGCCTCGTCCCGAAACCGACACCTGGCGTCGAGCCCCCGACGGCGAAGTAGAACCAATCGTGAAGAGACTCCGGCAGTGCCAGCTGCACCCAATGCACACCGAGCGTGGCGGGCGGAGTGTTGGAGCCGCCTGTTTTGCGGACTTCAAGTGTGAAATCCGGGTTGCTCGTTCCAATGCCGACCTTGCCGGTGTTGTTGTTGTAGATGTTGTTGCCGGTCAGCGTCCAGTGGCCGCCACCTCCCCCTGGCCCCGAAAGGGCGTACAGTGCATAGGGCGTCGGCGTTACCGGCTGGCGCGGCGTCAGCGTCGCCCAATTGCCCTCGCCGGACGGGAACCTGACGACAATCTGGAGCCAGCGGGCTGCCCCGCCGAACGCCGCCGCGCCGAAATCCAGCTCCACCGCAAACAGGCCGTTCTCGACCTCTGCGGACGCCAAGCTCATGGAGCCGATTTGGGCTCCACCGCTCTCGGCATCCCACAGTGTGAAGTCGAAATCAGCCAGGCCGGTGACCGGCACGCCCCCCTCCTTGAGCTGCCCTTCGTAAGTGAACGCGGTTCCAACGGGCTCGCCCAAGGCCACGGTACATGCCAAGGCCACGGCACACACTTCGATAATCATGATGGTTCTTGTTGCTTTCATTCCTCGTTCTCCCAAAAACCGGGGTTGCTGTTCCTAGCCGCCGGTGAAAGCATGCTGGAACGCCGCCACGTCGGATAGATCCACGTAACCGTCTTGGTCCACATCGAAGCATCCACAACCACGCCCCACGCCGCCACTCGGGCCGGAGAGGCAGCGCCGGAAATCGTCGAAATCAATCAGATCGACGCCGCCGTCGGTATTGCAGTCGCCGTCGGCGAGCGGAAACCAGAACCCGCCGGCCAGTGTGAATCCGCCGCCGCTGACGAGGCCGGCGTCGGGCTGTCCGATGGTCCCGGACAGCTCGAACCCACCTCCGGCGCTGAGCATGTCGCCACCCCCGTCAATCGTGAACCGATTGATTTCGAAAGCCGGTTCCCCAGCGTAATCTGTAGTATCTATAAACGCGGCGGCGATGAATACGCCGTTGCCAACCGCAAGGATTAGCAGCAGGCTCACCGTTGCTTGCCTTCTCATTCCCAATCGCATGCCCTTACCTCCTGAGCGCATTGTATCACGATGCCGGCCGACGCAGCGTCCGGTAAGAATGAATTAAGAGTCCTTGCGGCGGAGCATGGCGTCGACGAGCCGCGGGGGTTCCCGGCAAGGTGAAACGCGCACAGACCCTGATCAGTCTTTGGCCTGTCAGACGTAGCGCCGGCGTAGCACGGCACCGGATAACTATTCGGAGGAATCGGACCTTGTTCGTAAGCATATTATCTACAGCAGTTTACGAGCAACATTATCGGATGTAAGCCTGGAAGTGACTGTCAGCGAAGAAGATGGTCGATCTGTTGCGCGCGCGTCAGTATGGCGAAGAGACTGCCAGGGTTGTAGTGCGTCCATAGACACGATTCTGCCAAACTCGGCGGGCGAGTTGAAGGTCAATCATGACAAGCGCGTGCGTGCGTCCCTATATTCGGACACTACGGGAACATGCGGCCAGAATCTCTCACGACCTGATTCCAAAGAACTGCAGATAACACCGTGCCAATGCGGCCCGGGTTTCACCCGGTCTTGGATTCATGGCCGCCGTAAAGGGACCAACTTGAAAAGAAGTTGGGGCACCGCGACCGGCTCACGTGCGCCGACAATCTGCGGAGGATGAGCGTTGCGAGCGTAACCGTTAGAAGGCTCATCGCGATCATGCCCCAAGTGGATACCGCAGGAACCGCGGTTTCGCCCTGCAGGATTGGCACGGCGGTAGTAATCAGACGCGTGTGGGTGGGCAGAGCGGCGTCATCGTCTGGAAGATTCGTCGGAATTTCGTTGGGCCCATACCCCGTCGTGTAGACCGGAAAGACCCAACTCTGGAACACGAAATGATCTATATGCTCGGCGAGCGGCCTGAGCTCGTCCACCCATTCCATGGTCCGGCTGAAATACATTGCGTTGTCGTACTCATCCTCTTCCCATATCTGAGCGTCCCAGTTGATATCAGTAACGATTACGCCCAACTTAACATCGTGGTCCGTCAGGAAAGACTTCAGTTCTATCAGATCGTCCGCAACGTCAATGGCGAATCCGAAGTCAAGGTACTGTGCGACCCGGGGACCGTGGACATCGATATGCAGGAACGGAAGCGCAACACCTCGTTCCTCCAGCGCGAGTATCCACTCCTTGAGCGTCGCCACGCCCACCTCCGGATAAAGCGCGATCTGGCCAATGGATAACGAGGGCAGCGCGTCCTGCACAAAAAGAATGTACTCGGCGACATAATCGGCGAGAATGTCGAGCGACTCCACAAGACACGGTCGCGGGTCTGTCTGGCCTGTCACGAGATAGTAGTACAGGGGATACCATTGTCTGATCGGCTCATCCATTGCCAGATAGCGCACCGTGCCGCCGCTTGCGTGCACGTTGTTAATAACGTTGGCCGTTCCGTCCAGCGTGAGATTGAACACCTCCTCCGCGGACGTGCAGACGATCGGGTCGACCGACGCTATTGGGCCCGCGAAGAAGGATTCAATGGCGATTTCGATGCCCCACGATTCCAGTTTGGCAAAGGCGTCGTTTGCGATGAGGTTCTGGAGATGGTTGCCCCCGCAATTCGCGTGTGGCAAGACGGTGCAACTCCAACCGCCGCTACCCACTTGCGTCATGTAGAACTTGAAGACCTGTGTGTGTGATCGGGCGGTCGCCCACTGCTCGGGCGACGCAAACAGGTCGAGCATGTCCACGCTTCCGATGTTGGGTGTGAACCAAATCTGATCCTGGTCGACTTGATTCTCAGCCGGATTCGGGACGGGGCTGCTTGCGTTTTCTGCCCGCGCCGAACACACACCGGTCGATGCCGAGAACACTAACAAAGCGGGCAGTCCCACAGCGTTGAGCAGGTGTACAGTTCCGACACGTACCATTCTCCGCCTCCAAGGCTGCAATTCTACCGATTATCTTGGCCCGAGTTCAACATCGAGCGGATATTCCGACGAGAGTGCGCGCGTCGGCATCGAGTACATCGAATCGTCAGGAAGGTTCTGCGGCCGACTCTTCGCACTTTGGGCAGCCATCCCATATCTACCGGCGGATTCGCTCGGCATCCCGCGTCGTACGCCCAAACCTCCCGCCCACTGTGCTGCTCGGGTTTGGGGTCGCGAGCAGCTAGAGCACGCCGTACTTTCGTCGCAAGACCACAGTGCCGGCCGTCAGCACCAGCAAAGTCATGACCACCGACCCCCAGG
>CBDUZY010000147.1:0-6695 GCA_965371825.1 uncultured bacterium | reverse complement strand
TCCATTGTAATGTGTGGCGGGGCCGCTGGACATTCGTCGCACGGAAGTCGTCGAGAGGTGCATGATGCGAGTATCGCTATTTAGTGTGACCTTTCTGTTGCTCGGCTCTGTCGTTCTGATGTTCATCGTGGCGCCGCTGGTGAGGCTTGCTCTTGCGACATCCTCTCCCGAACTCGCTCAAGCGCTAAACGACAGTGAGCTTTGGGCATCGATCTGGCTGACTTTGCGAGCCGCAGCCTTCGCGACCCTCGTCTGCACACTGTTCGGGGTGCCGCTGGCCTACCTGCTGGCACGCTGCCGATTCCCCGGTCGGGCGCTGGTGCTCGGAATCGTCGACTTGCCGGTAATGATCCCCCACTCAGCCGCGGGCATCGCTTTGCTGACACTGATCGGGCGCCATTCGCTTGCTCAGAAGGCGGCAAGACCGTTTGGAATCGACTTTGTGGGCACGGAGGCCGGCATCGCCCTGGCCATGGCCTTCGTGTCCGCACCGTTTCTGGTGAACGCCGCCCGTGAAGGATTTGCCGCAGTCCCCGAGCGCTTGGAGAAGGTGGCCCGAACGCTCGGCGCGTCGCCTTCCCGTGTATTTATGACCATTTCACTTCCGATGGCGTGGCGGGCCACCTTCTCCGGCATGGTGTTGATGTGGGCCAGAGGGATCAGCGAGTTTGGTGCCGTCATTATCATCGCTTATCACCCGATGACGACCCCGGTGCTGGTGTTTCAGCGTTTCAACGACCACGGGCTGGCCTCTTCGCGCGCTGCGGCCCTCGTGCTCATCATGGTGTGCGTGGTGGGTTTCACGATACTGCGGTTCCTGGCCAGGCCCATCCGATGGGAGGGGCGATGACACTCGAACTCAGATCGGTGCGCAAGCAGCTAGGCTCCTGTCAGCTCCCGGAACTCGACCTGACGGTGGAAGAAGGCGAGTACTTCGTGCTGCTCGGTCCGTCCGGTGTGGGGAAGACGGTTCTCCTCGAGATCGTAGCGGGCTTGCTGAACCCCGACGCGGGAGAAGTGCGCTGGCGCGGGCGCGACATAACCAGGTGCCCGCCGGAGCGCCGGGGATTCGCCATCGTTTATCAAGACTATGCGCTTTTCCCTCACATGACGGTCTTGCAGAACATCGTCTACGGACTGAGATCGAGAGGAACGCCCCAAGCTCAGGCGCGGAAGCAAGCTACAGCCGTGTCCGAACAACTGAACATCCTGCCGTTATTGGAGCGCATGCCGGCCACTCTGTCCGGCGGAGAACAGCAGCGAGTTGCCCTGGCCCGGGCGCTGGTAGCCTCGTCCGGGCTACTGTTGCTCGATGAGCCCTTCTCGGCAGTGGACATGCGCATGCGGCGACGTCTGCAGCGCGAGTTCAAGCGGATCCAGCAGAGCACCGGTACGACGTTCCTACACGTGACACACGACGTCGATGAGGCCGTAGTCCTCGGGCAACGCATTGGCGTTATGCTCGGCGACCGGATCCGCGGAATCGGGACCCCGGAGGAACTGTTCCGCAAGCCTAAGGATCCGGAGGTCGCCGCGTTTCTCGGAATGCGCAATATCTTCGTCGTAAGTCCGCGTGAGGAAGGATACTGCCAGGCCAACGGCGTTAGGATTCACGTTGGTGAACGACCGGAACCGTATACACACATCTGGATTCAGCCGGAGGAGATACTGCTCTCCCGGGCGACGTTCGAGTCGAGCGCCAGAAACCAGTTCCGATGTGCAGTCCAGGAGTGGGAGTTTCGCGACGTGCTGGTGAGCGTGCGCGTGGGCGTAGGCCATCTGACTCTTATCGCGCTCATTACCTATGCCTCATTTGAGAAGCTGACGATCAAGGAAGGAACCGAGCTGTACGTAACATTCAAGAGCTCCGCGATGCACTGCTTCTGACGCCTCGGCGATCGACTTCTTCCGCAGAGCTCGGCCGGGTGGCGGGGAAGTCGATGATCGCTGCCCGTGCGAAGATCGGCGGCATGCCCCCGAGTGTTGGTCATCGTCTCCCTCATGTCCAAAGGACATGGGCCACCCGTCCGGCGCACCGGGACGGCTGCGGGGCCAAGGCACGCGGGGTAGTGCCCCAGCGCGATAATCAGCTTATATACAACTTCGACCGTTTGACCTTGCCCTTTTCGAAGACGGAGCGATACCAGCAGGACTCGACGTGGAGGGACACCCAGCGCCGTTCCTCGGCGCGGTAGTGCCAGTCCTTGTCATTCTGGAATAGGAGCTGCGCTCCCGGGCCTTCGATGATGTTGACGATCTCGTTGTTATGATAGTTGAACTCGTCGAAGTCGGTGACGGCCCGCTGACCCATCTCCGAGTAAAGGTGGTTGAGTTCGAGCAGGGTGTCGCTTAGCTGCGGGTCGAGCTCCGTGACGTTGAGCCCTAGGCGCGACGCCTCGTGGCGGGTGATCGGATACTCGTGGGCGGGGTAATCGGCGTTCAGGGCGTTGGCGATGCGCTCCACGACCTCGGTTTCTTTGATATGGTACCGTAGGATTTCAGTGCAAAGGCGGATCGACAGGGAAGTCGCCCGGTCTACCGCTCCGATGACGAGCGGATGGAGATACTTGTACAGTTCCTGAAACGGGTTCACGTCGGTTTGGGGTGAGTGCCTTTCCCACAGGCCGACGGCGCGTTGCAGCTCGTCCTGGCCGACGTAGGCCGTCTCGTTGCGGGGGTCGACGGGACCGAGCTGGTGCTCGAGCGAGGTGTCGATGGGAGTCAGAAAGGCGAGCGGACCCATCTGGATCTCGTCCGCGCCGAGGGTGAGCATGGTGGCGGCTGAGGCACACTCGAGAGGTACGAGAACGATCAGCCGGCGAGCGTACTCGCGCAGCAGATGGATCAGACGCAGGGCGGAGGTTCCGTCGCCGCCGCTGGACTTGACGAACAGCGTGATCCGGTCGGTGGGCTCGACCACCCGGAGAATCTCGTGCATGGCCTGCACGTCGTTGCTGCAGATCGAGCCCGACTCCGAGGTCCAGTAGGCCAGGAACGTGCCCTCGACGGCCTCGTTAAGTCGAGCGACGAGGTCCTGGGTCTTCTCGAACAGCATGGGCGGCCTCATGATACTGAGCTTCCCAGCCTTCGTCTTCGTGGAGGGGCGTTTCTTTGCGGTCTTCTTCTTGCTCATAGTCCTCGTACCAGGTTGAGTGACTCCGTTACAACACCGATTAGAACAACAATGATACCGCTCAGGAAGGCGTTGGCCAGAGGCCTGGATACTCGGCCGTGCCCGGTGCCGATTCACGTGCCGGCTCACTGGTCGGCGATTGGCACGCGGGAGGTGCGTTGCCGACCGGGCCGGTTGAGTTAGAATTCGATGCTGTGTAGCGAGTCCCGGTAGGAGCCGGTAGGAGATATTTCAATGATCAGTCGAATCCATGTGCACGCTCCGTCTCTTGGGGCGTTGCTGGTATTGCTGACGTGCGTTTGTCAGTCCAGTGCCCAGGAGGCTCGCACCCCAGGGGCACAGGAAGGGCAGCGTCATTCTGACGATGATCCGGATCGAGATTCAGCGACCGCGTCCGACCCAAAGGCGGAGTCTCCTCCGTCATGGGCGGCGGACGCCCGCTGGTACGAGGTGGTCATCCCGAAGTTCCACAACGGTGACCCCTCAAACGACCGGTCCGGCACGCTGCCGTGGACGACGGAGTGGCCGACCTTTGAAGGTCCGCGCGACGCACCCGCAGAGGAGGCCGCACGGTCCGAGTGGTTTACGGCGGCCATGACGCCCTGTCTCGGGCGGCTTTATGGCGGTGATCTGAAGGGACTCGAGCAGCGCCTGCCCTATCTGAAAAAACTCGGTGTCAACACCCTGTACATCGGTTCCGTGTTCCATCAGACGGTTGAGGGTACGTCAGCTCCACCCGACCTGCGCCACATCGACGATACGATCGGCGTGAAAGGAAGCAAAGGCGACGTGACGGGGGAGTCGGCTGATCCGAAGACCTGGCAGTTCACGCGCAGTGACCGCCGGTTTGTGAACTTCGTAAAGCGCGCTCATCGCGAGGGGTTCCGTGTCGTGATCCACGGCCGGTTCGGAGCGTTTGGGGCGTTGCGCGATCCGTTCGTCGAGGATGATCGCTACATCCTGGACGTTACCCGGCGCTGGATGGACCCCAACGGCGATGGCGACACGTCCGACGGCGTCGACGGTTGGATGTTGGACTCGAATTCTCGCCGAGCGGACGGGTTCTGGAATGTATGGCGCAAACAGGTCAGCGCCGTCAACCCGGACGCGATCGTGATCTGGCAACTCGGCACATCATCAAAGGTGCAGCGCTTGGGCCCGTTGGATGTGGCGGTGAACTTGACCGCGAGTAGCAGCATCTTGCGGCTCCTTGGTAAGGGCGGCAGCGCTACAGGTGACGAATCGTCAGCAGGGAGTCCGGGGCAAGGCGAGGCCCGCCACGCCCGCGAGGCCCGCGGCGCACTCGGGCTTCTCGAGCGCCGGCCGGACGGAGGTGAGCCGGTCCGCATTGCTTTGGGAGACCTGACGTCCTGGCGACCGGTCATGGGTTCCCGAGTCTTGGACTCACTGGGTCCCGGCTCTGCCGCCGGTGAGAGTGATTCGTCGTCCGCGGGCGCGAAACCTTCCGAGGAGGCATACAAGCGGTGGCGTTTGGCCACGATCCTTCAGCACTTTCTTCCGGGTGCGCCGGTCACCATGTACGGTGACGAGGTGGGCGTGTACGGCGGTCCCACAATCGTGAACGCCGAGAGGCCCATGTGGTGGGACGATCTCGACGGTGCCAAGACCAAGTCGCCGGATTACCGCGGCGATTCCTTTGCACTAATTCAGTGGCTTCATCAGTTGCGCCAGGACTACGCCCCCCTTCGACATGGCGACCTGCGGCCCGTGCTCTGGGACGAGGATCAGGAGATTCTGGCGTTCGCCCGTACGCTGCCACTCGAGGAAGTAGTCCTGGTGATGAACTATGGTTCCGAGAAGCGACTGGTGAACCTTCCTGCGGGGCGGCCTAGAGAACTCGTGGCTGTCCTAAGTCCGCAGCTCGATCCGGGTGCCGCGCGGGGGCGTGCCCGACGGACTTCCGCGACTCACGATTACTCCAAGCGCGCCGAGCTTCAGGTGGGCGGCAGCCGGCAGTTCGTCAATGATGGAGGACGCATTCGCGTGTGGGTTAATCCGATGTCGGCACGGGTCGTCCTGGCAAGCGGTCCAGAGTCCGGGAAAGCGTCCCCTTAGCCCGCGCAAAACCGCCCCGTCTCGTGACCTATGACTTCTCGGACCGTCGCGATCAGGCGTCGGGCGCGTCGTCTGCCGCAATCTCAACTGTCACCCCCAAGTAACGAGCGTTCGATATACCGTTGACCCGGTGCGTCGGGCTAGACAATATGAAACGTGGGGCTGCGGGTGCCCGCCGAGGCCGGGGTTTATGGCCTCGCTTACGAAACCGAGGAGGTACCCACCGTGACTGGGGTCAAACGGACGTTCTCAGAACTATGCATCGTAGGGCTCATCGGCCTGGGCCTTGGGTTCGGCGTCAACGCCGTTCGCGGGTCGGGCTCGATAAAACCGACGAAGAACTACTTCGACAAGGGCGGGGCGCAGCACGGGACAGCAACGGCTGCGCAGGCAACCCTGCCGGATGGACCCTCCCCTGACCTCGAGACCCCCCAAGACCCCCTGCCGTCGCATGATGCAGATTCGTCCGACTCCGCGAAAGGTTCAGCGCCCAAGCATCTGGAGCACGATTACCAGAAGATCGATTTCGCCGGGGTCGAACGGGTGTTCAACGATCCGGCCACCGCCGCCCGTGTCAACGTGTTCATCGATGCGCGGAACGAGGGCATGTTCGAGGACGGGCACATCCCCGGTGCCGTCCTGTGCAATCCCTACGAGGTCGAACGGTATCTCGACGACGTGTTGGAGTGCACGACCGGAGTGGAGAAGGTCATCGTCTATTGCGAAGGTGGAGAGTGCGAAGACAGCATCTTCACTTGTCGCGAGTTGATCGAGGCAGGTGTTCCCTACGAGTCCATCTATCTTTATCCAAACGGGTTTGAGGAGTGGGCCGCTAAGGAAATGCCGGTCGAGGAAGGGCGAGAGGATCGGTGATGGCAGCAAGCAACGGTTCGGTTCTTCGTCGCCTGGATGCGAGTGGCGTTCCGCTGCTCATCGCCCGGCTTGCCTTGGGCGGGCTGTTCATCTACATGGGTGCGGCGAAGGCCGACCACCCGATAGACTTCCTCAAGCAGATCCGCCTCTACCACATGCTCCCGGAGTCGCCGGGGATCTTTCTAAACGCGGCGGCTATTGTCCTGCCCTGGCTGGAGATCGTTGCCGGTGTCGCCCTAATCCTGGGTTTGTGGGTGCGCGGGGCGGCGGCTACGCTTGCGATCATGCTGGTCGCGTTCACGCCGGCGATTCTGCTACGGGCACTCGCCATCCACTCCGCCGAGGGCACGCCGTTCTTTGCGATCGAGTTCGACTGCGGTTGCGGTGCCGGTGTCATTGTGACCTGGAAGAAGGTTCTCGAGAACACGGGCCTGTTCCTGTTGACGCTCGTACCCTTGCTTTCCGGGTCGCGCCGATTCTGCGCCGCGATGTGGTGGGAACATCGTCGACCGAAGGCGTCCTACTGCCACCTTTGCGGTTACGCCGTCGATGAGTCCGTAGCCGGGCTGTGCGAAGCCTGCGCCACACCGCCCACCTTTCCACTCGAGGCCTC
>CBDUZY010000146.1:0-6718 GCA_965371825.1 uncultured bacterium | reverse complement strand
GACGCCCCGCCGTCCCGCAGGGTGCGCTATGGCACCTCCTCGGGACGCACGGGGCGTCGTGCATACCTAGCTCAGTTGTCTCTTCCGGCGACGGCGCGCCGCCGCCCGAGGTCGGCTTCTATCCTCCCTTAATCAACCCGTCCAACTGACTCTTCAGCAGAGTCTCGATGTTGGGCTTGGCACCGATGTTGACATGGGCGATCTTGCCGTCCTTGCCGACCACGATCATGGTCGGGAAGCTTACGGCTTTGTACTCTTTGCCGACCTTGTTGCCGGCGTCCTTGGCAAGCTCGATTTTCGAGCCGACGCCTTTGAAGACGTCAGTTATCTCCGCTTCGGAGTATTCCTTCCGCATGGTCATGGCCACGTTCACGAACCGGATGCCCTTGGCTTCGTACTCCGCCCGGACCTTCTCGACGTTGGGAACCTGCCGCTTGCAGAAGCCGCAGTTGGGGGCTATGAAGTTCAACACGGTCGCGGGGTGACTGGCGAAATCGGCACTCGCCACCGCTTTGCCGTCGAATGTGGTCAGCGCGAACTCGGGGGCGGGCTTGCCGACGAGGTCTTCTGCCGGACGTCGTCTCGGCTTCGCCGCGGCCTTGGCTCCCGCGGCCGGGGCCTTGGCGATATCCTTGCCGGCGATCAGCGTATCCAACTGGCTCTTGAGCTTGGTCTCGAGATCGCCAATGTTCCCGATGTTCGCGGCCTGGATCTTCCCGTTTTTCCCGATGACGATCATCGTCGGGAAACCGGTGGCGTTGAACTTCCGACCGGTCGTGTTCTTCGGCTCGTAAACGACCTCTCCGCCCCAGCCGAACGCCTTCATCTTGGTCATCGTCTCTTCTTTGGAGAACTCCTTCCGCATAGTCTGGGCGACGTTCACGAAGCGAACACCCTTGCTCTCGTACTCCTTGCGAACCGTCTCGAGCCTGGGGATCTGCTTCCCGCAGTAGCCACAGTTACAGGCAAAGAAGTTTAGAACAGTCGCCTTGGCGTTGGCAAACTCGGAGTTGGAAGCCGTCTTCCCGTCAACGGTCGTCAGGTTGATCGCCGGGGCGGGCCTGCCCACCAGATCCCGGGCGCTGGCGCGCTTCTTCCGGGCGGGCGGCTTGGCGAGGGCCACGGGGATCGGCTTGCCGGCAAGCAGGGCGTCGAGCTGACCCTTCACGCGGGTCTCGAGATCACCGACGTTGCCGCGGGTCACCGCTTCGACCTTGCCACTCTTGCCGAGCACAATCATCGTCGGGAATCCCGTCGCTCCGAACGGAGGACCGACCTCGTTCTTCGGGTCCAGGGCTACTTCGTCGTTCCAACCAAAGGCCTTCATCTTGGCGACGACCTCTTCCTGGCTGAACTCCTTGCGCATGGACTCGGCTACGTTGATGAAACGAACGCCCTTGCCCTCGTACTCCTTCCGAACCTTCTCCAACCTGGGGATCTGCTTTCCGCAGTAACCGCAGTTACACGCGAAGAAGTTCAGGATCGTCGCGGAGGCGCTCGCCAACGTTGCATTGGAGACGTCCTTGCCTTCGAGCGTCTTGAGAGCGAACTTCGGCGCGGGCTTGCCGACAAGACTGGCGGGATCCACGCGCGCCGGGCGGGGCTTGCTCGGCGTCTTCGGTGCAGTGGACTTGGCCGCCGCCTTGGCGACGACCGGAACCGGCTTGCCCGCGAGCAGGGCGTCGAGCTGACTTTTTAGTCGAGTCTCGAGGTCGCCGATGTTGCCGCGGTTTACCGCTTCGACCTTCCCACTCTTGCCGAGGACGATCATCGTCGGGAAACCGGTCGCCCCAAACTTCGGTCCGAGCGAATTCTTCGGATCATGGGCAATCTCGTCACTCCAGCCGAGGTCCTTCAGAAGTTTAACTATCTCTTCTTGGCTATACTCCTTGCGCATGGACTCGGCCACGTTGACGAACCGGATACCCTTGCCCTCGTACTCCTTCCGGATCTTCTCCAGCCTGGGGATCTGCTTCTTGCAGAAGCCGCAGTTTCCGGCAAAGAAGTTCAGAACCGTGGCCGGGGCGCTCGTCAGCGCGGCGTTGGATAGATCCTTGCCCTCGAGTGTCTTCAGGGCGAACTTGGGCGCCGGTTTGCCAATCAGGTCATTGGCCTGCACGCGCTTGGTCCTCGGGACGTCCACCTTGAGGGGCTGCGCCGGCGCTTTGGCAACAGCCGGAACCGGCTTGCCCGCCAGCAGGGCGTCGAGCTGACCACTGAGGCGCGACTCGAGGTCGGCGACGTTGCCGACGTTCTTGGCCTCGACTTTCCCCGTCTTGCCGAGAACGATCATAGTTGGGAAGCCGGTGGCCCCGAATAGCTTACCCACGCTGTTATCGTGGTTGATCGCAAGCTCGCCGTGGAAGCCCAGTTCCTTCACCTTCTCGACGACCTGTTCCTGAGTATACGGCTTCCTCATGTTCTGGCTGACGTTAACGAAACGAACGCCCTTGTCGGCGTACTTCGCCCGGACCGTCTCCAGCCTGGGGATCTGCTTCCTGCAGTAGCCGCAGTTCGGGGCGAAGAAGTTCAGGACGGTTACCGTGTCTTTTATAGTCGCGCTTGACAGCGTCTTGTCGTCGATCGTTCTGAGTGCGAACTTCGGAGCCGGTTTTCCGATCAGGCTGTCCGGCTTGGTCGCGCGCTTGCCGTCCACGGTTCGCGACGGCCGTGGTCTGGCGGTGCCCCGAATCGGAACCAGTATCTCCGGCTGCTCCGGGTCATCTGTCGTGATCGTGATCATCCGCCCCTCCAAAGGCGGGATATACCCTGCGGGGAGCTTGATCTCTATCGTGTAAGCCTGCCCCTCCTTCCGCTCACGAACACTGACGCCGATGGTCGGGTCCGCGACCTTGGCATCCAGAACGCGCACCTTGGTCTTGCCGTAGTTTGTGAACCGCAGTACGCGTGCAATTCCCTCACTGGCCGGCTTCTTGGACCCACTTCTGGCCTTGCGAACGATTACGCTGGACGGCTGAACCTCGAGGCGGGGCGGGACGGTCGCAACAGCACGGATATCGACCGCTTTCTGCTCTTCGATGTTCGTCCCGAGCTTCAAGGTGCTGCGCAGGCTACCGGGCGTAAACGGCGGGTTGGCCGTGACGCGAAGCCCATATCGCTTTCCCGGCTCCTTCTCGATGAGTTCGTAGTCAAACTTGTCGTCAGCGCGCTTGTTGAGCGTCAGCTTGAGCGGAGTATCGGTGTTGTTGGTGATGGTGAGTTCCCGCACCCGTGGCTCCTGGTCGGTGATCCGGCCGAAGCTCGCCGAAGCGGGAGAGACATCCACGTATCGCTTGACTTCGCCCTTCAGCGTCAACCGCATCCGCTCCGTCACCGGATCGTTGGATGTGATCGTGATGCTCTTTTGGAACCTCCCGCGCAGTTTCGCGCTCTTCAACGCGAACGGAAACTCGCCCGTCTCGCCGGGTTCGAGCTTGCGGGGGTACTGCCCCGCGATCGTGCAACCGCACGATGGCTTGACCTTCTGGATCTGGAGCGTCACGTCGCCCTCGTTCGTGATCTTGAACGAGTGATTCAGGGTCGGTCCGACCCAGACGGTGCCGAAGTCGTGAGTTTCGTTTTCCGCCTTGATGACCGGCTTGGGACCCTTGAGGTCGCGGGGTTTCTTGGACGCCGACGGCCCAGTCTGCGACCTCAGTGCTGCCTCGCCCTTGGGACGCGGCTCGGACTGTCGAGTCACCCGCATACGATCGCGCCCCGGCGGAGGCTTCGCCCCGGCGGGAGCTGCGGTCGCTCCAAAGATCACCGCTGCCGAAGCGAGAACGGCCAGCACACCGTGCCCGCTCCATCTGAACGCAGTCGTTTGTCGATCAGTGCCACATCGGTGCACTCCGATCCGGGTGTCAAGTCGCGTCATCTTCATTAGTCGTTTTCCTGCTCCAAACAAGACCATGCGCGGATGATCAGCGCCCCAACGGGGCATCAATCCGTCACCTATCCAAAGACCCGTCAGCGAAACCGCCTTTCACCACGCAAACCTGACCTGTGATTCAAGTGCGTGGCTCGCACAGCAGCTCCTCTGTTTATACCTGGTTTCGGCAGGCCCAGGCAACGGCATAACCGGTTTGTTACTCGGGCGTTACCGACGTTCGGTCCGTTGGCCGACAGCGTTCTTCACAGCCTCGCCGCCGGGCCCGTAACGGGGTTGGAGGGGCCCATCGTGTCACGGCGACGCGTCGAGCACTCCCGATGCACCACCAGGGCGAACCCGACTGCCCTCGCGGAAAGGGCACGGCGCGAACTGCGAGCCTCGTTGCGGAGTAAGGCCGACTCGGAGAGGATGATGTGTATGGACAAGACCCTCACAAGGTGGCAGCGCGTGTTCGTGCTCGTCGGTTCGATTGGACCACTCGGGCACCTTCCCGCATCCGGGAGCGCGACCGTCGCGGTCGTCGGGATACCGCTCTTTTACGCGACCCACTCCTGGCCGTCATATGTATACGTTCTCGCCACCCTCGCCTTCACGCTCGCCTCGGTCGGGGTTCACCAGGTGGGCGATCGGATTCTCGGAGAAAAGGACAGCCGCAAGCTCGTTTGGGATGAGATCGTCGGCTTTATGTTCGCGGTCGCATTCGTGCCGTTCTCGTGGCCGATCGCGCTGGTCGCCTTCGTGGTCCAACGCACGCTCGACATCACCAAGTTTCCACCGGCCCGGTGGATCGAGAACCACTGGCCGGGCGGATGGGGCGTTGTCGGCGACGACGTGGTCGCCGGTCTCTACACGTGCGCCCTAATGCACGTTCTAATCAGGGTCGCACCGGGCGTCTTCGGGCTGACGCCGTAGTACGTCAGATTCAAGCGTTCCACTACTACACTGATCCGCAAGCGAACCTTCCGGCGGCGGAACCGTCCGAGAAAACGGCGCTTCGTCCGTCCGCAACTCGCCGACGAACATCCATGCTTCAACGCACGCGTCGGGTGGAAGCGTGGCCGTCCTGCGGCTAGAATCCGCCGAAGGGGGATCGGCCGGTGGTAAACCTCGAGCGCAGGGCATTGTGCGGGACTCTTATTGCGCTGCTCTCACTCACCGGTTTGAGCACCGCAGCCACGATCAGCCTCGTGCCCGTCTCGGCCAGCGGATCACACACCATCGTCGGCAACAAGATCCGACTTGGCGGCGGCGGCCAGAGAGTCGTGCTGGAGATACAGCTCTCCGATTGGGCGCCCGATCACCTCCGTTCATGGCAAACCAGGATCGACAAAAGGGGTTTCTCCAGCGGGTTAGGCGCGCCGCTGATACCGGCCGACGAGGAATGCTCCATTCATCCGGATTGCTTCGCCGTGTTCGCATACGGATCATTGTGCTACTACCCGGTTCCCATCGGCGGTCACTGCGCCCCGGCATTCATCAACAGTCTACATGCCAACTGGGTCTTCCGAAACGAAGATTGCTATGTTGTCAGGGCCTTCTCCATGTCGGACGTCGCTGATTTCGTGCTCTTTGAGGTTCTTGATTCACCGTGCTATACAGTAGACGCCGGAGGTGAGGAGTACGCCGGTACGCTTATCCTGGACGTCCCAGCCGACGCCCGAGGCGCGTACACAATTCCTTTTGTTGAAGGTCCCGACAAGACGTTCATGGGCGACGAGTACAACCACGTCCTCCCCGCCCTCAAACTCATCAGCGCGACGATCACGATTCTCTGTGACTCGGACGCCGACTGCGACGACGGAAACGCCTGCACGGCCGATGCCTGCGACGTCGACGAATGCGTCAACATCCCGGGTTGCGTGTCGGAAGATGACTGCGACGATTCGGATTCCTGCACGGTCGACGTATGTACCGCCGACGGCTGCTGCGAGAACACCCTTCAATGCACTACCGACGACGACTGCGAGCCCGGCGGAGAGTGTACGATCGGCCTGTGCACCACCGACGGCTGCTGTTTCATCGCTCCAGAGTGCGGGCCGCGCCGCGATTGCGACGACGCCAACGAGTGTACGCTTGATTCGTGCGCGTTTGATGGCTGCTGCAGGTACATCCCCGACTGCGAGGCCCACGACGATTGCGACGACGGCAGCGGGTGCACGACGGACTCGTGCACGGCCGAAGGCTGCTGCGAATACTCACCGCAGTGTGTGTCCGACGATGACTGCGATGACGCCGACTCGTGTACCGTGGACTCCTGCTCGCTCGAGGGGTGCTGCGAGCACCAACCGACCCTAGACGACGACGGTGACGGAGTCGCCAATGACTGCGATGTTTGTCCGGATACACCGGCAGGTGTCGGCGTCGACGGCAGCGGTCGACCGCTCGGCGATCAAGATGGCGACTGCGACACGGACCTGAAGGACTTCCGTCAATTCACCCTCGCCGGCGCCGATCTAGACTATTACCGCCTTCTCTTCGCAGGCTTGACCGGCCCGTTGCCATAGTCTTTCATGGTCCGGCGAGCAGGGTCTTCACTCGTGCCTCCCCAGACGATCTATCGCTGCCTTCGCGTCAGCATCATACGGATTGCGTGATAGTGCTCGCTCGTAGTGCGTCAGCGCTTCTGTTCTGCGCCCGACTCTTTCGAACGCCACGCCGAGGTTGTAGTCAACGCCGAGCAGAGTCGGCTCTAACGCGAGAGCCGCCGTGTAGTGCTCGATCGCGTCGGCGTAGTCACCCTGTAACGCAAGTGCCTGCGCCAGATTGTTATGAGCCTCGGCCGAGCCCGAGTGAACGCGAAGCGCCGACCGGAAGTACTCGGTCGCA
>CBDUZY010000145.1:0-6723 GCA_965371825.1 uncultured bacterium | reverse complement strand
TTCAACGCGTCCACGGCGTTGGCCACGTCCAGGACGTTCACGTTCGCCAGCGAATCCGGCTCGTCCGGCTGCAACTGAGTGCGCACCTTGACGAAGGCGGTCGCCAGCGCCTTTACCTTATCAACGACTGTCGCGATATCCAAGACGCTGTGAAGTGGATCATCATCCAGGTTGCCCCAAAGACCGGTGAAAGTTGCAAGCTCGTCGGAGACTTCGGCACAGGCAACCTCGTTGCCCTGACAAGTCGGGCCGAGCTGGACGACATCGTACTGCGAACTCGGTACGACTTCGGGTCCGGTCACATAGAGCACCTCGCCAGCCAGCTCAGTCCCCCAATCCCGGTACTCGGCAGCACAGCCCAGCTTCGCGCACTTGAAGCTCGTCGCGGGAACCTCCGAATCCGGGCAGTCGAAGATCGGCTGATTCTCGTCGTCGCGGATCAGATTGACATACCGGTCCTGGCCTTCGAACGACGAAAAGTCGGGGATGTCGGGGGGCGTCACCGGATGGTGCAAGGAAGTCAAACGGACCCTGATCGCCGTCTCCGCGCCACCGCTCGACGGGATCTGCATAGAAATGTATCGGTTGAATTCAACGTCGTCCGGATCCGGCTGTGGTGATCCGGGAGGACCGATCGCACATTCGAACTTACCCCACCACGTCGCCCATTGACCGCTTCCGTTACCCGCGATCGTGCAGGACGACTGGTTGCCGAACGGAATTTGAGCATACTCTTGGACCGTCCAGAAGGTCTCGTCGTCGAGCGGGTCGACCACGGTCGCGCTGAAGTCACCCCACCGGTTGCTGCTTCCTCCGAAAGTCTTCCAGTAATGGCCCTCGCCCGCCTTGAGTAAGGCAACCGACTGCATCGTTCCGGGGATATCGACGGCCGCCCTAAGCGTGTAGTACCCCCCCGCGAACGTGTCCTCGTCGGACCCGGCGAACCCCAGGGCAACACACTCGTTCGCGTTCACCGCTATCGATGGGAAGGAGTAGGCCAGCGTCGGATGAGAGACGCGACCCTGTTGCAGGGGAGTCCCACCGGGAAAGCTGCCTGCGTCGTCCGGGTCGATCTCGTACCACGCCACTTCCGACTTGGTCGGTGGGGCCGAGTCGTTGATTCCGGACCCCTCGCCGATGCTCTGCGTCACCCAGATCTTGCCGTTCCTCCATACCGCATCCAATAGCCTGGTATCGTTCGTCGCGATGGTCGCCGGGCACGCATCCTGTTCGGCGCCGAGTTTGTTGAAGTTGTAGCCCGCCACCTCGATCCAATCTCGCGCCATGGCACAGCCGCTGATCGTAGCTGCGGCGCCCGTTCCCGTTATCCGCTTCACGCGTAACATCCGGCGAGTCCGCGTGGTGACATCGAGCCATCCCTCATCCAGGATGTAGTTTTCCGCCGTAGCGGACGACTGCCCGAAGGTGTGACACGGCGCATAGGTGAAACCCGACCGCCCGCAGGGATCGTGGATGAGGCGGTAGTCGACATTCTCGACGAGTGGACCTGCGGCTGCGATCAGCTTCGCCTTTTCTATGACCCAAACATCCGCATGGACTCCGAACCGATCGCCGACGGTGAAGACGTTGTTGGTGACTATGAGATTCTCCGGGTCGATACCGATGCCGGGGTAGTCGACCCAGTCGTTCGGGTGGTAGCCGTCGATGTTCGCGCGAATCGCGTACAGATTCCAGACCTGCGTCGGATCGGTCGTTTGAGAGATCCCGACGAGAAGCCATGAATTATTCGTTCCGTCACGTTCGTCAGGGTTGCCGTCGCTGACCGCGATCCACCGGTCGGAGTACTGGTCGTAGAGCATCTTGGGATCGAACGGCGTGCTGGCCGGCTCTCCCGCCGCCGTCCCCAGCGCCCCCCAAAACGATCGCAGCGACCTCCACGACAGCGACGTTCCCGATCTGTCGAACACCTCGAAGCCGCCGTTGACGATGTTCACCACGTGATCCGGACCGACCGCCCCCATCGTGTCCGGCGGGATGGAACCCGTGTCCGCGATACCCTGGAAACCTGTCAGAACGGGCGGGGCAAATGCGCCGCTTTCGAACGATCCCTCATCGGCACGGGACACCGGTCCGGGAGGCCTCCCCACGACCGCCTCTGATCCGGATACGGAGTCCGCAAGGCTCGTTTGCACGAATAGTGTAGGTGCGAGAAGATCGCCCCCCGCGGCAGGCTCGACCGGAGTCTCGTACCGAACGAACAAGGCACCCGCGGACGGTTGGATGTTATCGAGCGTCACGCTGCGCGCCGGCCCACCCGTGTTATCAACCCACTCCGGCGGGGGCTGGTACGCGGACTGAGGTCTCGATCCGGTCGCATCGTCGGCCGACCGCGGTTGCCCGGAAACCGTCAGCGGTGCGCTGACAACAAGCGTTAAGAGAACTCGCGAGAGTGCGTTCATAATCTCCCTCCAGTGCAACAAGAGTGGCCCGCGGACGCGCACCCCACGACCCTCGGCGGGCCGCTCGGTGGATTCGCCCCTCGACACATACCCCAATTCGCTCGCTTCGCCGTACTAAGTCCGCGGCGAGCTTCGCAATTCTTGGTGCCGGCACCTGCTCTTACTATATCGAATTGGCGGTTCGATCGCAACGAAAACGACGTACGCTTGCCGTACAAATCACTCCCGCTGATGGGAAATCCAGCCCAACGGAATCCACTCAGCGACGCGCACCAAAGCCCGTAGGGGCAACGTGCACCGATTCGTCTACTCCACGCAATGCCGTCGAGTCCAAATGGAGCGATAGAGCGACTCCAGCTCGCCCCGGCGTGGCCGAGCGGAAATCCCGCCGGGCCGCCCCGAAAATGAGGGTTGACCCCCCGGTTGATGTTCGGTATATGTTCGGTATCCGTCGGGCGGCGACCTGCGAGTGCGGGGTGCCTTTCGCGAGCGCGGGCTGCCTTTCGCGAGTGCGGGTTCACTGACCACGGATCGGGAGTGGAGGATGAAGGTTGAAGGCGCTTTAACGAGGAGTAACTGAATCCGCCCCCGACCCGCGAGTGCGGGCTTACTGGCCGCGACTGCGGGCTTACTGGTGCGGGTCTATTGGCATCCTTCATTTTCGAAAGGGGCGAAAGAGTGGACAAGAAGAAGACGGGGGACTCTGCGCGCGGGGCACTGACGGAGGCGCAGCGTGCACTTGTACGGGACAACATGGGTTTGGTCGCGGTTCACCTACGGAGATTCGTGCCGAACCTGGGCGAACCGCGGCGCGACCGCGAGTGGGAAGATCTCTTTCAGGAGGGTTGCATAGGGCTGATTCGGGCCGCAACGACGTACCGACCGGAGCGACGAATCCCATTCGCAGCATATGCGCTTCCGAGGATTCACAATGCCGTGAGTCGCGCTCTCCAGCGACGGTTCAGCACGATCCATACGCCGCGACGTCGATCGCGGCGTGCGGGGGACAAGCCGCCTGGACGGTCAACCGAGGACTCACCCCGAGTAAGAACATGCTCTCTCTCCGATGAACTCGCCGGTCGGATCGCCGATCGCCGCCGCCATGATCCGTCCGCGGACCACGCCCCGGAGACGGAGACGCCGTCTGCGATGACTATCGGACAGAGACTTCGCGAGAAGTACGAACGAGCGGTTAGGCAGGCGGGTACGACGATTACGACCAGGACGTCGACTCGCGGAGACCGCGACGAACTCATCCGACTCCTGACGAAGGAGCGATTCCTGGTGCCACGCGAGGAGTCACGCCGTGCCCTCCGTCAGATCGCGCGAGACACGCGTTCCTCCTACGCACGCGTAGCTCAGTGTGAAAAGCGTCTTGCCGACGCAATCCGGGCTGCGCTGGAGGCTGACCCGGAGTTCGGTCCGCTACAACGATACGCCCGGCGTGATCCTATTGGCACGGATGCCCCCATCGACTCCACCATGGAGGGCGAACTCACCTCGGCGTGTACGCGGGAGTTCATACGGCGCTTTGGTCACGCCGACCGCGACCGGCGTTCGGCCATGCTCGTCGAGTTGTTGGAGATGTCGCCCGGCGGCGTGGAAGAACTGGTCCGTGCCAGGATCCCAAGACTCGCGCCGTCGATGCGCGAACGGCTGCTGACCGGCAGTCAGTCACGGAATCGCAAGTAGGGAGCGATGCGTAGGACGGTCTTGGGACCGATCCCTCGGACGCGTTCGAGGTCGGCCGCTCGTTGAAATCTACCTGACGTGGCATCCGCCTCTGTCCGCGGACCGGCCTCGCGGTACTCGACGATCCGTCGCGCCGTGCTCTCGCCTATTCTCGGCAGGACGGTCAGCTCCCACCAGGGCGCCGTGTTGGGGTCGACGGTGTCCACCGCCGGGGCCACGGGCACTACCGAGTCGCAAGGCTCGCCAGCACGAAGACCGGCGACGCCCGCAACCGCCCAGAGGATGACCAAGGTCGTGCCGACGTGGCCGACGCCGTCCCGACCGGAATGTCGTCCCGGCGGATGTGACTGATCTGCGGACACCGCGAATACTCTATGTGATCTTGTCGCTCGTCACCCGGACTTCGGGCCGGCGGACATCAACACCTTGCGGATGGCGAGCAACTCGTTGTAGGCGGCCTTCGGAGCCAGGTTCGACTTGAGCAGGCCGCCGAACGGTACGTCCTGCGATCCGTGATCGGCCAGCGTCCGCCATGAGACAGTCTCGACGTACGCCTTACTGAGAGCGACCTCCAGCAAGCATCGCAACCATTCGGACTGCACCTTCTCACTCCAAGGTGCATGCCAAACGCCGCCGTCGGCAACTAGGGCATCGCCCCCGTCTCCGTCGCCCTTGCCCGTCCCCAAGCCGGACGGTACCTCGACCGCGCTTATGTGCAGAGGTTTGCCGAGCTTGGCGAACTGGTCGAGCAACGAGGAAATCTGGAACATGTCTCGAACGCAGGTTCCATCTCTTCCCGGCCCGAAGTTGAACGCCAGCCCGAACGCATCGAAATTGACACCACTCTGAACGGCCATATCCGCATACAACAGCGGAGGGATGGTCCGCTGATTGCGGGCGTAGTACTCGCCCCAGGGATTGACGACCTCGAGAATTGCGGTCCCCCGAGGTGAAATCTGCTTCGTCAGAGCGGCGGTCATACGGGTCAGCTCCATGAGCTGCTCGAAGCTGAAGGTAAAGCAGTTGTTGGCATGGATGCCGCTAATCACGGTCCACGCCTGGATGTGCTGTCCGTAGCGATTGATCACTCGCCTAACGTGCTCGAAGGCAAGGTCTCTGATGGTATCGAAGTCGTGCTCCCAGATGTACAGCCAGTCGGGCACGTTCCTCTCACTGAAGGAGAGAAGAGTCGAGCCGCGAATCTGCGTGTTGCTCTTGGCCAGTGCCTCGACCCACGAATCAAGCGGCTTCCAGTTGAACGCCTGCTCGGTCGGTTCCACGTCGCGCCAAACGATGGGCAACGTGACGAAGTCGAACCCGGCCGTGATCCGCTTCTTGACACTTTCCGCGGAAGTATCAGGAGTGACCGCGCACCCGAAGACACATCGCCCGAGTCCGCCGGACTGTGCCCGGCGGTTGAGGAACGCTTGTGCGTGGAAGCGACTCAGCCCCTCGCTCGCCTGCACGGCGATACTTAGAGCCTCATCCCCGAGGGCGGCGGCTTCGGCGGGCGTGTCGGCCTGGAGCGCCGTTATGAGCAGTTCCTTGGCCCGATCAACCTCGGCCGTGAGATCCTCGGCACCCTCGTATTCCAAGAGGCCCCAGTCCTCCAGCTTGTGGTTGATTCGCAGCAATCGGCCCCGGGCTAGTTCCACCTGGAGCAGGTAGGGTTTCTCACGCTCCTGGACCCGGATGGTCTCGAGCAGGATCCGCCCCGATCCTGCTACGCCCCAAAGGAGAGCTAGTCCCGCGGGCCCGGCTGCTCGCTTCTTGCATAACACGACGCCCTTCTTGAAGGAAATATCCGCGCGCAGAGGGACATCATCGGTGCCCACAACGTAAGCACCAGTCAGGTCCAGGTCGTCGACCAGCTTCCCGTTCGAATAGGCGGCGAATGACAGCATCGAGGGTTTCGGGTCCGGAATCAGGTATCAGCTTATGGTATAAATCCGAGTCTTACGCGCCGTTTGACCACGGACTCCCGCTCGCCTCGCCAATCGAGGTTCGACCCAGCACACGCCAGCCTCTCCGGGCCATTATGGCCCAAAACCCCGGCGCCGTCGAGCCCCACCTGCACCGAACCCGCCCGGACTCACCGACAGACCCGGACTTGGACTTCGGAACCTGCCCAGGACCCCCGGATTCCGGTATAAGAACCCATCTCAGACCGGGACTGGCCGAGGGCCGGCACGTAACGATTAGCGCAGACAGGAGGCAAAACGATGGCGGTGGACGCGGCAACCGTGGTAACGACGACGGCATTCTCCGAGTACCCGGTGCGCCGGGGCAAGGTTCGCGATATTTATGACCTCGGCGACGAGATCCTCCTGGTCGCCACGGACCGAATCAGCGCCTACGACGTCGTGCTGCCGACGGCCATCCCCGGCAAGGGCGTCATGCTCACGAGCATTTCGAAGTTCTGGTTCGAGTTCTTCGGCGACAGCGTCCGGCATCACCTTATCGAGGTTGTCGATCAGACCGCCCCACCCGGGATGCAGCAACACCTCGAGCAACTTCGCGGCAGGACGATGCGCTGCAAGAAGACCGAGGTCGTGCCCATCGAGTGCGTCGTTCGGGGCTACCTGGCAGGATCGGGGTGGAAGGACTATCA
>CBDUZY010000144.1:0-6738 GCA_965371825.1 uncultured bacterium | reverse complement strand
ACATCACTTACAGGAACGACTCCATTAAAGCAACCCAAAAACTTGTTCCATTATCCCCGCTGAGCAGGCTTTGGGCTGGAGGTGCTCGCGCTGGTATTGTGGGCACGCCGAGCCGTTCCTCGGGGCGTGGAGAATCGAATGTCGCTACTGGTCACCGGAAGCATCGGAATCGACACTGTTTCGTCGCCGTACGGGCAGGCGGAAAACGTACTGGGTGGAACGGCGGTCTACTTCTCCTTCGCCGCCACGCAGTACGTGCCCGTCAGGCTCGTCGGAGTCGTCGGCGATGACTTCCCCGGCGCGTTCCGAACAACGCTGGCCTCCCGCGATATCGACCTTGCCGGCCTGGAAACCCGCAAGGGCAGCCGCACGTTCCGCTGGACCGGCAAGTTCGAGGGGGACATGAACGTCGCGGAAACGGTGAACGTAGACCTGAACGTCCTCGCCGAGCACGGCCCCAAGGTCCCGCCCGCCTTCGCCGACAGTGAACACGTGTTCCTCGCAAACACGCATCCGACGCTTCAACGGGAGCTGCTCTCGCAACTCCGCGCACCCAATCTGTCCGTGTGCGACACCATGAACCTGTGGATCGAAAACGAACGCGATTCCCTGGAGGAGACCTTCCGACTCGTGACCGGCGTGATCATCAACGACGGCGAGGCACGGCAGTTCACCGAACGGATGAACCTGATCGATGCCGGAGAGTCGATCCTCGAACTGGGCCCGAGGTTTGTGGTCATCAAGAAGGGAGAACACGGATCGCTGCTGATGACACGGGACGGGCCGATCGCGGTCCCGGCGTATCCCACGAAGCTGGTGAAAGATCCCACCGGCGCGGGCGATAGCTTCGCGGGCGGGTTTCTCGGCTACTTGAGTTCACAGGGCGAGGTCAACTCTGTTGCGCTCAAGAACGCCCTGGTGCACGGAACCATCGCGGGTTCGTTCGCCATCGAGGACTTCTCTCTTCGCCGAGTCGAGAGCCTGACTCGCGCGGAGATCGACGAGAGGGTGGAGCGGTTCGTACGTATGCTGCGGTTCGACTAGCAGCCTGCTGAAGACAGTGTGGCACGGGTTTTCAACCCGTGTTTGCCCCGGTTGAAAACCGGTGACACACTTGTCGGCGCCCTTTTTCAACCGGCTTCTAGAGAGAGTTGGTCGCCGCTCTGCAGCCGCTTGGCGGCGCCCTGAAAAGGTTGTTTGTTACCGTGCGGTTGTTTGTGGCAATAGAGCTTTCGGACGCCGTTCGCACGGCGCTGCAGCGTGTCCAGGAGGGCCTTCGCCGTTCCTGCGAGGGTGTTCGCTGGGTACGAATGGACCAGGCGCATTTGACGATTAAGTTCCTCGGCGAGGTGCCTGACGGTTCCCCGTCGGAGGTGTCGGAGGCGGTCAGCCGCGGAGCGGCTGCGGCCGAGCCGTTCGATATGGAGTTTGCGGGTTGCGGGTGCTTTCCGCCTCGCGGTGCGGTCCGCGTGATCTGGGCCGGCGCGGGGGAGCAGTCCGGCGCTTTGCTCCGGTACGTCGAAGCAACCGAGGCGGAGCTGGAGGCTGTCGGGTTCGAAAGGGAGCGGCGAGGATTCTCCGCGCACATCACGCTTGGCCGGGTGCGCGAGGATCGATCCGGCGGCTCGTTGCGGGAGGCGGTCGACGCAGCCGAACTTAGGGCCGTGGATCAGACCGTGACGTCCGTGGTGTTAATGTCGTCCGTCCTATCTCCGAAAGGACCGACGTACAGCGTCGTCAGCCGGGCGTTGCTCGGCAAGGACGCATGACCTTTGATCGGGAGGTGCTGAATGAAAGTGGTCCCCAAGGATAGCGTAGCCGACAAGCGTGAGGAGGCCCTGGGTCGGGCGTTGCAGCAGATCGAGAAGGCGTATGGCAAGGGCGCGATCATGCAGCTCGACAGAATGGACACCAACTTCGACGGCATTTCGACCGGGGCGCTGTCGCTCGACCTGGCGTTGGGCGGAAACGGCCTGCCGTGTGGTCGCGTAGTGGAGCTGTTCGGCCCCGAAGCCTCCGGAAAGACCACGCTGGCGCTGCACGTCGCAGCCGCCGCTCAGCAGGGGGGCGGGGTGGCCGCCATCATAGATGTCGAGCATGCCCTGAGTCCGGTCTGGGCGAAGAAGTGCGGCATCAACCTCGAACAGCTCTTGGTCAGCCAGCCCGAAGCCGGGGAAGAGGCCCTCGAGATTACCGAGATGCTCGTTCGCAGCGGCTCGGTCGACGTCATCATCGTCGACTCCGTCGCCGCCCTGATCCCCCGCGCGGAGATCGAGGGAAGTATGGGGGACGCGCATGTGGCACTACAGGCCCGGCTCATGAGCCAGGCACTGCGGAAGCTCACGGCCGCGATCGGCAAGACTCGGACCATCGTCATCTTCATCAACCAGATTCGGATGAAGATCGGCGTCATGTTCGGCAATCCGGAGACCACTCCCGGCGGACGAGCCCTGAAGTTCTACTCCTCCGTTCGGCTCGACATCCGGCGCATCTCCTCCATTAAGGAAGGCGACACGGTGATCGGCAACCACGTGCGGACCAAAGTCGTAAAGAACAAGGTCGCCGCCCCCTTCCGCGAGGCGGAATTCGATATCATGTTCGACAGTGGAATCAGTGCGGAGGGCGATTTGCTCGACCTTGCCGTCGCCGAGAGCATCGTTAACAAGAGCGGCTCGTGGCTCAGCTATAAGGACATCCGCCTGGGACAGGGCCGGGAGAACGTCAAGCAGTTCCTAAAGGACAACCGAGATCTGTATGAGGAAATCCGCAAGGCCGTCCTCGCCAAACGGCTGCCGAGCGAGCCGGGCTCGGACGAGCAGGCACGCCCAGCTTCAAAGACCGCGGCCAAGCCCCCCGCTGCGAAGCGGAAACGAGCCTGAGAGCGTGTCTAATAAGCTCATAGTTTGATCCGATCGAGCCAACTTCTGTCCAAACGCAATCGGCTCTCAGCAAGGATGAAGGGTGAAAACCAGAGCGACCACTCTCTTCATCTCCCGCCTTCAGCCTCCTTGATGAGCGAGAGCAGACGACTTTTCAAACACCCTCTAAGTCCCAACAACGGCACTAACGGGCCTCTCCCAAGCAGGGGGACCGGACGCGGAGGCGCACGACGACGGAGTGGCCTGCATCTGGCAACTGTGTGCAGGACCTATCTAAAGCACAAGGTTCGGTAAGCCGACACATCAGCAGGGATCGCGCGCACGAGGACTGGAAGCCCTCGCACGGAGTGCGCGCGGATCACCGAGCCGTGAGCCGTACTCATGCACGTTCACTTTGTCGGCGAAAACGACGACGGCATTTCCGTATCCTCCCACCACGCCCGCGCCCTGGCTGAAGCCGAAGTCGATGTGTCATTCGATGCCGAAAAGCACGATGAGGATTCGATTTCCCGTCACGCGGATGCGGTCCATCTGGTCTCGTTCGAGCAGATGGACAACTCCCTGCTGCGCCGTGTTGCGGTGATGCGAGCCTCCGGCGTCCCGGTAGTTCGATTCTGGACCGGGCGTGACCTGCTGTGGGCCGAGGCTCACGAAGGAACACGCCTGGTCGCCACCGCCCTCGCGCGCCTCGGCGTCGTCCAGTTATGCCGGACTCCGGACATGGTCGCCGCCCTCGCCGCGCTGGACATCGACGCCTCGCCGGGACCGACCTTGAGCCTCAACATTACCAGCGGGCAGCAGCCGGAGCCTCTTCCCGCTCGGTTCACCGTGCTGTGCTACCTCCCTTCCCGGCAGCGCGACTTTTGCGGCGGGCAGCTTGTTGATTCGCTGATCCGGCGCATGCCCGACGTTCGATTCCTCGTTCTTGGTGACACGAACACTGACTACTCAGCCGCCGGCAACGTGGAGTCACTCGGGTTCGTTGAAGACATCTCCCGGTCGATTCGGCGATCGACCGTGACGGTTCAACCCCGCCTCGACGGTACGCTTTCGCGTCTGACCCTGGAGATGCTGTGCGCCGGCCGACACGCCGTCACGAGGCACGCGTGGCCCCATTGCATCCGTGCGGACTCGGTCGATGAATTCATCGAGGCCCTGCGGGCTCTTCGACGAGAGCCGGCTTTCAACCTCGAGGGACGGGAAGAGGTCTGTCGCGCATATGACAAGTCCGTGTCGCTCGACGCTCTGCTGAGGATCTTCACACAATGTACGAAAGGGGCATCACTGAACCGCAGGCTCCGAGGAGGATGGGGCACGGTATCCGCGGCGCTTCGCAGCCCCGGCATCCTGAGTCGAAAGAGCTTCGCCCCGCTCGATGTCGACACGCTGCCACCTGAAGCCCTGGCGATTCGCGCTCTTGTGGACGCGCGGGCCGACAAAGGAGCCGCCGCCCCGGCGTGATCTCGCTTTGAACGACACAACGGTCCCATCATCCACCCCAACCGTGATCGTGATCGGCCCGTCGCCGACGTTGCTCGGTGGAATGGCCGCCGTCGTCGGTCAAACTCTCGGTTTGGATTACGCCGGACGATTCCGAACCGTACTGCTCGAAACGACCACGTCTTCCTACAGCGAAGAGTCGTTTCTCGGGCGCACAGGGCGCCACGTGCGTCAACTGATGCGGCTGCGACAACTGGTACGACGTACAAATGCGCCGATCGTTCACATTCACACCTGTAGCGGCTTCTCTTTCTTCCGCGCCACGCTGGACATGCTCGTCGCCAGGCGGCACGGTTGTCGCGTCGTGCTACACATCCACGGGGCTGCGTTTGACGTGTTCCACGCGCAGGCCGGATTTCCGGGGCGTGGCATGATCGCCTGGTCGCTGGAACGAGCCGATTGCGTCATAGCTCTCTCGGACGGGTGGCGCGACAAGCTGCACGCAATGGCGCCAAAGGCCCACGTGGTAGTGGTTGAAAACGCGGTCGACGCCCCGGCCGTCGCAACCGTCAAACACGATGACGGCCCCTGTCACTTCCTCCTGCTGGCCCGAATGGACATATGGAAAGGAATCGACGACCTGCTCGATGCGTGCGCCAAGCTCCTTGCCGACGGCATGAAGTTCGAGGTGACCCTAGCCGGGCCAGCCGGATCGGCCGGCGACAACTGCGAGTTGGATCGTAAGATCCGGTCCCGATCCCTGGCGGAAACAGTGCGATACGTGGGTGAGGTGAAGGGCGAAGGCAAGGCCGACCTGTTGCGTTCGGCGCACGCATACGTGCAGCCCAGCCACCACGAGGGGATGCCCATCGCCATTCTCGAAGCCATCGCCCATGGACTTCCGATCGTGGCCACGCGCGTCGGCGCCGTCCCGGAAGTGATCACTGACGGGCTGGAGGGGCGACTGGTTTCGCCTCACGCACCCGACGAACTCGCCCGCGCAATGCAAGAGCTAGCCGCGAATAGACAGCGTCGCGAGGCCATGTCCAAAGCAGCCCGCGAGCTTGCCGAATCCCGGTTCAGCGTATCTCGGATGCGCGATGACCTGTTGGCGGTGTACGAAGATCTGACGGCCGTGCGTTCTCGTGGCGAATCGCTGGATGGCGTGCCCCGCGGCGGGTTGTCAACGGCCTCGCGGGCTATCTAGCCTCCGCACCGAATGGAGCGATCTCGTCGAGGACTTCTGACCCGCTGGCAGTGTTGATGTGCTCGGCACGGTCGGCCACCTTCCGGTAGCCCAAGTACTGTACGATCTCGAAGACCTCGGACCAGCTCGGGAACGGGCGCTCGTTGATCCGCTTGTACTCGTCGATGGCGGAGATGAACTCGAGCAGCTCGCCGGTGATCTCCCCTTCTTCGGCTGCCCGCCGGACCTCGCCCCGTCTTCGACCCGGGCCGCGACGGCGGTCCAGACCGACTCGTCGATCGGCCGAACTCCGTCGACCGTCCCGCCCACTCTTCTTCTCGACGCGCCTATCCGATCCCGTGGCTGTTCCAGACATACACCGGGCATCGGCACAGGCAGGGACCCTCTTGACAGATGAAAACCGTCGATACGCCGGCCTTGCAGTAGCCCCGATTGCACGAAGTTATCGGCACGATGAGGTGATTATCGGCGGAACCCCCGGCGGATCGGCTGGAAACATTCAAGAGGGATCGTCATCGTCGTCTATGTCGTCCTCCTCGTCGTCATCGTCCAAGTCATCGTCATCGTCATCGTCATCTAGGAGGTCGTCATCATCATCGTCATCGTCGCCGTCGTCATCGTCCCATCCGACCTGTTCGCTTGTCTCGCCCGGCGCTAGGAACTCGCTCAAACCGGCATCGACGGAACTGCCCGTCACGCCCACGACTTCGGCGAACAGCTCCCCTCCGCCCAGTCCCACGCCGGGCGCGAGCCCACTTTCGCTAAGCGTGTGAACTAGCGGAAGCACCTCTCCGGAATCAACCGTGGGAACTCCCGGAATCGCCTCGCCAACATAGTCCGGTTTTTGCTTTGGGGTCTGTATCATCCTCGTCATCCCTGCTCCCAACGACGTCGAAGAATCATGTCGCATCGCGCCGCCTCAGGTCGTGGGGGCGCGCCAAGGCAATCGTCCCGACGCTGACCCGCAGCACGCCGCGCGCGGAAAAGTCTATTATGTCGTCGAATGTCGTCAAGAGAAAAGCGGGATCGTGAGGCGTCCCGAAAGACGTAGTGACCCTGCTCGCCGGATGCACCCGGCCGGGCCTGGACCTGACCTCGCTGAGAATGTTAGAGTAGCTTTCATACGCTCAGTCGCAATGAATGCTCGGCTGATGCGACTCTGCCGCCACCGCACTTAGACCTTCGTCACGCACAGGGATGGCGTGCCGTGGC